>NZ_CBIFYV010000028.1:0-50198 GCF_966187215.1 Thermophilibacter sp. | reverse complement strand
GAGAGGTGTGTGGGTGGGAGGTGGGAGGACGTTCTACCCGCCGTTGTGGCCGCCGGTGAGGCGACCTCCCCCCCCACGCCCGAGGGCGCCCGCCTGCTCGACCCCGAGGGCGACCTCGAGCCCGGCTGCCCGCTCTGCCCGCCCGAGGGCGACGCCGGCACCGGCATGATCGCCACCAACTCCGTGGCGCCGCGCACGGGCAACGTGTCGGCGGGCACCTCGGTCTTCTCGATGGTCGTGCTCGAGCACGCGCTCAACGACGCCACCGTGCCCGAGATTGACCTCGTGACCACGCCCTCCGGCGACCCGGTGGCGATGGTCCACTGCAACAACTGCACCTCCGACATCAACGACTGGGTGGGCCTGCTGTGCGACTTCTCGGCGCTCATGGGCCAGCCGGTGGACAAGGGCGAGGCGTTCACCAAGCTCTTCGAGTCCGCGCTCACGGCCGACAAGGACGCGGGCGGGCTGGTCAGCGTCCCGTTCGTCTCGGGCGAGACGGTCATGGGCGTGCAGACGGGCCATCCGCTCATGCTGCGCCGCGGCGACGCGCACCTCGGCGTGGCCAACTTCATGCGCGCCAACATCATGGCCGCCTTCGGCGCGCTCGCGGTGGGCAACGAGGCCCTGCGCAAGGAGGGCGTGAAGATCGACAAGCTCTACGGGCACGGCGGCATCTTCAAGACCCCCAAGGTGGCCCAGAGCCTGCTGGCGGCCGCGCTCGACGCTCCCGTGACCGTGATGTCCACGGCGGGCGAGGGCGGCGCGTGGGGCCAGGCGCTCGCCGCGGCCTACATGCTCGAGCGCGAGGGCGACGAGTCGCTCGCCGCGTGGCTCGAGCGCCGCGTCTTCGCCACCATGAGCGGCGCCACGCTCGAACCCGATCCCGATGACGTGGCCGGCTACCGAGCCTATCTCGATGCCTTCGTCCGCGCGAACGAGGCCGAGAAGGCGGCGGAGCGCGCCTTCGAGTGATCCTCCCCCGGAGGCCGTCCGCCCAGGCGGGCGGCCTCCCCGTCGTACGAAAGGAGTCTCCCATGATGCTCAAGGAGCTGCGCGAGAAGGTCTACGAGGCCAACATGGACCTTCCCCGGCACGGGCTGGTGGTCTTCACCTGGGGTAACGCCTCCGAGCTCGACCCCGACTCGGGCCTCTTCGTGATCAAGCCGTCCGGCGTGGACTACGACAAGCTCACGCCCGAGAACCTCGTCGTCTGCGACCTCGAGGGCAAGGTCGTGGAGGGCGACCTCAACCCCTCGTCCGATACGCCGACCCACGCGGCGCTCTATCGCGGCTGGGGCGAGCGGGGCGTCCGCGGCGTGGTGCACACCCACTCCTCCTGGGCGGTCTCGTGGGCGCAGGCCGGGCGCGACGTGCCCGCCTACGGCACCACGCACGCCGACTACTTCTACGGCCCCATCCCGTGCATGCGCGGCCTCACCGAGGCCGAGATCGAGGAGGCCTACGAGCTCAACACCGGCAAAGTGATTCTCGAGGGCTTCGAGCGGCGCGGCATCGACCCGGTGGCCGTGCCCGCTGCCCTGGTGCGCAACCACGGCCCCTTCACCTGGGGCAAGGACGCCGCCGACGCGGTCTACCACGCCGTGGTGCTCGAGGAGGTCTGCAAGATGGCCACGCGCACCGAGGCACTCGACCGCGACGTCGAGCCCGCCCCGCAGTACCTGCAGGACAAGCACTACCTGCGCAAGCACGGCCCGAACGCCTACTACGGCCAGAAGTGATGTGGAAAAGGGACTGTCCCTTTTCCACGCGGGGCGGCCCGTGGTGTTTTTCGGGTCGTGTTCGCATCTGTTTAGCGATTGTTTACCATGGGAGGGCCTGAGGGACCACGATGAGCGGAGCGCCGATGAGACATCCGGGTGTGCGGGAGATAAGCAGGAGGACGGGCTTCTCCCCAGCGACGGTCTCCAACGCGCTCAACCACAAGCGCGGCGTGAACCGCGACACGGCCGCCCTCATCCTGCGCACGGCGCGCGAGCTGGGCTACGACCGGCTCGACCACGTGGAGAGCGTCAACTTCGTGCTCGCGCGCAAGACCGGCGAGGTCCTCGACGAGGGGACCTTCCACCCCGGTGTCATCGAGGGGGTCGAGCGGGCGGCCAGCCTGCAGGGCATCGGCACCACCTTCACCACCATCGAGCTCTCCGACCGGGCCGCGGCCGCGCGCCAGGCCTACGACATCACGCACGACTCCCGCAGCGCCGTGGTCCTTCTCGGCACCGAGATGGCGGAGGAGGACTACGCGCTGTTCGAGAGGCCCGAGGCGCCCTTCGTGGTGGTGGACGGGTGGAGCGACCACCTGTTCTTCGACTGCATCGTGACGTCGAACGAGAACTCGGCCTTCCGCGCGACCAGCTACCTCATCAGGATGGGCCACCGCGACATCGGCTACATCTACGGCTCGTACCGCATCAAGAACTTCCCGCTGCGCGAGCGCGGGTGGCGCCGGGCCCTGCGCGAGGCGGGGCTCCCCATCAACCGCGACTTCTGCGTGGAGGTGGGGACCACGGTCTCCAAGGCGCACGACGCCATGAAGGCGTGGCTCCAGACCAACCCGGCGCTCCCCACGGCCTTCTTCGTGGAGAACGACATCATGGCGCTGGGGTGCATGCGCGCCATGACGGAGTGCGGGATCCGCGTGCCCGCCGACGTCTCGGTGATCGGCTTCGACGACCTCACCTTCGCGAGCATCGCCAACCCGCCGCTCTCCACGATGCGCGTCCCCAACCGCGTGATGGGGGAGCTCGCCGTGGAGACCATCATCGGCCGGCTGCGCGAGCCGCGCGACTACACGAGCGTCGTGCACCTGTCGACGACCTTCGTGGAGCGCCAGAGCGTCCGGCGCCTCACGTGACGCGCCCCCGAGGGATGTTCTCTAAAGTCTGAAATAACCGCGAGGAGTTAAGCGATTTACCAAGTACAATGCGACCGGAAAGACGTGTCGTGCCCCGCGCGGCGGGGATTTGAGAAAGGAGCACACATGGCACAGCCCGTCATCGGGACCCCCTGGAAGAGGCTCAACGAGCCCGTCTCGGAGGAGGAGCTCAAGGGAGTCGACCGCTACTGGCGCACCGCGAACTACCTCTCCGTCGGTCAGATCTACCTGCGCAGCAACCCGCTCATGCGCGAGGGCTTCTCCCGCGAGGACGTGAAGCACCGTCTGGTGGGCCACTGGGGCACCACGCCGGGCATCAACTTCCTCTTTGGCCACGTCAACCGCCTCATCGCCGACCACCAGCAGAACGCCGTGTTCCTGATGGGCCCCGGTCACGGCGGCCCGGCGGGCACCGCGCAGTCGCTGCTCGACGGCACCTATCGCGAGATCCGTCCCGACATCACCGATGACGAGGCCGGCCTCCAGAAGTTCTTCCGCCAGTTCTCCTACCCCGGCGGCATCCCCAGCCACTACGCGCCCGAGACCCCCGGCTCCATCCACGAGGGCGGCGAGCTGGGCTACACGCTCAGCCACGCCTACGGCGCGGTGCTCGACAACCCGAGCCTGCTGGCCGTGGCCGTGGTGGGCGACGGCGAGGCAGAGACCGGACCTCTCGCCACGTCCTGGCAGACCAACAAGTTCATGGACCCGCTGACCGACGGCATCGTGCTGCCGATCCTGCACCTCAACGGCTACAAGATCGCCAACCCCACGATCCTGGCCCGCATCTCCGACGGCGAGCGCGACGAGTTCTTCCGCGGCATGGGCTACCACCCCTACAACTTCGTCGCTGGCTTCGACGAGGAGGACCACGCCTCCATCCACCGTCGCTTCGCGGCGCTGCTCGAGGCCGTCTTCGACGAGATCTGCGACATCAAGAGCCGCGCGGCCGCCGGCGAGGCGTCGCGCCCGTTCTACCCGATGATCATCTTCCGCACCCCCAAGGGCTGGACGTGCCCCAAGGAGATCGACGGCAAGAAGACCGAGGGCTCCTGGCGCGCGCACCAGGTGCCGCTGGCGTCCGCCCGTGACACCGAGGCCCACTTCCAGGTCCTCAAGGGCTGGCTCGAGTCCTACAAGCCCGAGGAGCTCTTCGACGAGAAGGGCGCCATCCGCCCCGAGGTCAACGACTGGATGCCCAAGGGCGAGCTGCGCCTCGGCGCCAACCCCAACGCCAACGGCGGCATCCTGCACGCGGCCGACCCGCTCGAGCTGCCGGACGTCCGCGAGTTCGAGGTGCCGGTGGCCGAGAAGGGCCACGGCTTCGGCGCCACCGAGGCCACGCGCGTGCTGGGCGAGTACACGGCCAAGCTCATCAACAACAACCGCGACCGCTTCCGCATCTTCGGCCCGGACGAGACGGCGTCCAACCGCCTGCAGCCGTCCTACCAGGTGACGGACAAGCAGTGGTTCGGCGGCGGCGTGTACGACGACCCCGCCAACGACGAGCACCTGTCGCCCGTGGGCAACGTCATCGAGCAGCTCTCCGAGCACCAGTGCGAGGGCCTTCTCGAGGGCTACATCCTCACCGGCCGCAACGGCCTGTGGAGCTCCTACGAGTCGTTCGTCCACATCGTCGACTCGATGGTCAACCAGCACTGCAAGTGGCTCGAGGCCACCGTGCGCCACATCCCCTGGCGCAAGCCCATCGCCGGCCTCAACATGCTGCTCTCCAGCCACGTCTGGCGCCAGGACCACAACGGCTTCTCGCACCAGGACCCGGGCTTCGTGGACGTGCTGCTCAACAAGAGCTTCAACAACGACCACGTGGTGAACATCTACTACCCGGCCGACGCCAACCTGCTGCTGGCCGTGGCCGAGCGCGCCTACGCGTCCACCAACTGCGTGAACGCGATCTTCGCCGGCAAGCAGCCCGCGCCGACGTGGGTGACGCTCGACGAGGCCCGCGAGGAGCTCTCGGTGGGTGCCGCCGAGTGGAAGTGGGCCTCCAACACCGCCGAGGGCGAGGAGCCGGACGTCGTGCTCGCGTGCTGCGGTGACGTTCCCACCGGCGAGGCCATGGCCGCGCTTGACCTTCTCGACAAGCTGGGCGTCAAGGTGCGCCTGGTCAACGTCGTCGACCTGCTCAAGATCCAGAACGTCTCCGAGAACGACGAGGCCATCTCCGACGAGAAGTTCGTGGAGCTCTTCACGGCCGACAAGCCCGTGCTCTTCGCGTTCCACGCGTACCCCGGCACGGTCCGTCGCCTCATCTGGGACCGCCCGAATCACGACAACTTCAACGTCCACGGCTACAAGGAGCAGGGCTCCACGACCACGCCGTACGACATGGTCCGCCTGAACGACATGGACCGCTGGGCGCTGGCCGCCGACGCGCTGCGCATGATCGACGCCGAGAAGTGGGCCGACCAGATCGACGAGTGGGAGAAGTTCCGCGTCGAGGCGTTCCAGTTCGCCGTCGACAACGGCTACGATCACCCGGCCTTCACTGACTGGAAGTGGCGCGACGCGTCCGACGCGGGCGAGGACATCTCCGCCACGCAGATGACCGCGGGCGACAACGAGTAGCGCCTCCCGCCTTCCAAGTGGGCTTCGGGCGCCCCGGCACTACCCTCGCAGGTGGGTCGGGGCGCCCTTTTGCGTGGCGGCTGCGGGGTGCGCAGGCCGGTTTCGACTGCATCCGGCGGAGACTATGTACACAGGGAACGACTATGTACACCTCGGCGAGAGTGCCGAGAACAAATCACCAGCTCAGAGGTTTGCCGTAAAGAACCCCGCATGCGACGAGTGTACATAGTCGGATTCAGTGCGCATAGTCTGCGACGCCAGGTGCGGAGGTGGGCGCCCCATGCCAGCCGTTCATCCGTCCATGAGCGGCGAACGGTGCAACTCCATTCAGACCATGTCAGAGTTTGGGTGATACGAGTTGCCCAACTCCTGCCGTCGTTGAACGAGTTTCAGCGTGCGAGAAGAATGAGTGTCATGAAAGGCGCGCGCAGGCTTTGTTGGAACTCTGTTCAGACGTGTTGAAGGGGGTTTGAAGGCATGGACGTAGTCCTCGGAATCTGGAACGCGATATTCAACAACGTCATCGCGATTCCCGCAATCTTCATCGGCCTGATCGTCGTGGTCGGCTACATCCTGATGAAGAAGAAGTGGTACGAGGTCGCGGCGGGCTTCATCCGCACCGTGGTCGGCTACATGATCTTGCAGGTCGGCTCTTCGCAGCTCAAGGCCACCATCACTCCGCTGCTCAACGGTATTCAGCAGAAGTGGGGCATCTCGGCCGCGGTGATGGATCCCAACATCGGCATGGCAGCCGGCCAGAGCGCACTCGAAAGCATCGGAATCACCACGTCGTTTGCGACAATCGCCCTGCTCATCGCATTCATCTGGAACATCGTGCTGGTTGCTCTGAGGAAGTACACCAAGATTCGCACGCTGTTCACCACCGGTCACATCATGGTCCAGCAGACGGCTGTGGCCACCTGGATCGTCCTGTTCCTGCTCCCGCCGCTGCGCAACATCTGGGGCGTCCTGCTCACGGGCATCCTGATCGGAACCTATTGGTCGGTCTTCTCCAACCTCACCGTTGAGCCGACCCAAGAGCTCACGGAGGACTCGGGCTTCGCTATCGGTCACCAGCAGATGCTCAGCATCTGGGTCGTCACCAAGATAGCCCCGCTCTTCCGCGGCAAGAAGAAGGAGGGCGAGGAGAAGCAGATCAAGCTCAGCGGTGCCGCCAAGGTGCTCGACGACTACGTCGTCTCCACCACGCTCATCATGCTGATCTTCTTCGGCGTCGTGATGGTCATCATCGGCCCCGACATCCTGGCTGAGCTCGACACCTCCTGGTCCGCCGGCGTCTCCTTCGGCGTCTACATCTTCCAGAAGTGCGCCTCGTTCGCTGTCGACCTCGTCATCCTCAAGACCGGTATCCGCATGTTCGTCAACGAGATGGTCGAGTCCTTCAACGGCATCTCCAGCTCCGCCCTCAAGGGCTCGATTCCGGCCGTCGACTGTGCCGCGACCCTGTCGTTTGGCAACCCCAACGCCTCGACGCTCGGCTTCTTGTTCGGCGCGCTCGGTCAGGTCATCGCCATCGCCGGCCTGCTGATCTTCCAGTCCCCGATCATGGTCATCCCGGGCTTCGTCCCGCTGTTCTTCGACAACGCCACCCTCGGCCTCTACGCAGAGATGAAGGGCGGCATGAAGGCGCTCATGGCCTGCTGCACCGTCTCCGGTGTGGTCCAGGTGCTCGGCAGCGCTGCGGCCATCGGGCTCTTCCAGCTCGCTGCCTTCGGTGGCTACCCTGGCAACCTCGACTGGGCGACCGTGTGGCTCGCCATCGGCGGCATCCTCAATTGGCTTGCCGTTCCGGGCGCCATTCTGTGCATCGTCGGGATGCTCATCATCCCTCAGCTCCAGTATCGTCACCACAAGGACACGTACTTCCAGATGGAGGAGTAGGCCATGCTTAAGGTTCTCGTTGCCTGCGGATGCGGGATGGGCAGCTCTCAGCTTCTCAAGATGAACTGCTCTAAGGTCCTCGACTCGCTCGGAATCGAGCATGAGGTGGAGCACACGAGCGTCGGTGAGGCGAAGTCCATGGCCCACAACTACGATCTCGTCATCGTTGCCGAGAACTTCGTTTCGAGCTTTGACGCGGATTGCGGCGCAACCATCGTCGGACTCAAGAACATCATGAGCAAGAAGGAGCTCAAGGACAAGATCGAGGCGCTTGGGCTCAACAGCTAATCTCCTCCGGGGCGCCGCCCCGCGGCGGCGCCCCACGGCGATTGCCCAGGCGGAAGGTGGACGGAGGGTTGGCATGTCACGCTCCTGCGACGATGAGCTTATGCTCATGGCGGAGATCGCCCGGCTCTACTACATCGAGGGGATTCCCCAGGTCGACATTGCCAAGAGCCTGTACCTCTCGAAGGCCCGGGTCTCACGAGCGCTCAAGACCGCGCGGGAGAAGAAGATCGTGGAGTTCACGATCAACTATCCCCTCGAGCGCTCGGTGATGCTCGAGGAGTCTCTCAAGCGGATGTACGGCCTCGAAGATGCGCGGGTGGCGCTGGACATGAAGAGCTACCACACCGCGGAGGTGTCGCTCAAGCAGATCGGGGGTCTGGGGGCTGCCTATCTTGACGAGGTCCTTGTCGACGGTGACCGTATCGGCGTCTCATGGGGCAGGACCATCAGCCAGGTGGTCGCTCACCTCAAGCCTACGCATCCTCGTCAGATCCAGGTCTACCAGGTAGTCGGGAGCCCCAACGACGACTACGACACGGGGAACCAGATCTCGGCCCTCGCGCAGGGAATCGCGAGTGCGTTCAAGGGGAGCTGCTCGCTGCTCTACGCGCCGATGTACATCAACAACGACATCGTGCGCAAGGAGCTCAAGAGGGAGCCGACCATCCGGCGGATGCTCGAGCGCATTCGCACCTGCGACTATGTGCTGACTGGCATCGCTGACATGAACGCGGCCATGGTGGGCAACACCTGGGCTGGCTATCTCACCGACGAGCGGCGTCGCGAGATTCGCGCGAAGGGGGCCGTGGGCTACATCTGCGGATACTTCATAGATCGGGATGGCCGCAAGCTCGACGATGAGCTCAACGAGAAGATCGTCGGAATTCAGTTCGACGAGCTCAAGAGGACGCCCCACGTGATCGCCGTAGCGGGTGGAATCGACAAGACCCAGTCGATTCACGCCGCCCTCGCGGGCGGGCTGATTGACTGCCTCATCACAGACAGCGTCATCGCTGAGAAACTCTTACAGATGAATCGGAGCGTGTGATCATGCGCAACAAGATAGACTACAGCTTCAAGGAGTCACTGGCCGCACGCCAGGCACGCTCCGAGGAGCGCTTCCTCACCGAGCTGGACACGGGTCGCAACCGCATCGATGACCCGCTCGTCCTGGTGAATCCCTACCTCATCAACCCTCTCTCGGCGCTCGTCGGCTTCTACACCGATGACGAGGTTGCGATCACGCTGACCGTGCGCGGCATCGAGCCCGAGGGTGACATCACCCACACCTTCCCGCCCGCGCGCCGCCACGTGCTGCCGGTGCTCGGCCTCTATTCCGACCGCACGAACGTGGTGGAGATCGCCCCCTACGAGGGGGCGTCGCACACGATCGAGGTGAGGACGGAGGCACTCACCGACGCCCCCTCGCTCGTGAGCATGAAGACGACCCACGCCTACCTGGGCGACAACATGATCTTCGTCACACCGTCGCTCGCGGCGCTCGCCACCGGCTTCGACTACCGCGGCGACATCCGCTGGCACCTCAATGAGCCGCTCGTCTTTGACATGAAGCGGCTGCGCAACGGCAACGTGCTCATCGGCACCGAGCGCGTCATCGAGATGCCCTACTACATGACCGGCCTCTACGAAATGACGATGGCCGGCAAAATCGTACGCGAGTACTCGATTCCGGGCGGCTACCATCACGACCAGTGGGAGATGGATGATGGCAACCTTCTCGTGCTCACGGAGAACCCCACGTTCGAGACGGTCGAGGACCAGGTGGTCCTTCTCGACCGTCAGACCGGCAAGGAGCTGCGCCGCTGGGACCTCAAGGACTGTCTGACCCCGGGCGAGGGGAAGTCGGGGAGTTGGTCCGAGAAGGATTGGTTCCACAACAACGCTCTGTGGTACGACGCCAACGACAACGCCATCGTGCTGTCCGGGCGCCACACCGACTGCATCGTGAGCATCGACTACGACACCGGGGAGCTCAAGTGGATTCTTGGCGACCCGAGGACCTGGCCCGAGGACAAGCAGCGCTATCTCTTCAAGCGGGTCGGTGGCGGTGACTTCGACTGGTTCTACGAGCAGCATGGCTGTCTCGTGACGCCCCAGGGCGACGTCATGTGCTTCGACAACGGGCGCTTCCGCTCGAAGATCCGCGAGGAGTTCCTGCTCAACAAGGACAACTTCTCGCGCGGGGTGCGCTACCGCCTCAACCGTGACGACATGACCGTCGAGCAGACGTGGCAGTACGGCAAGGAGCTCGGCGAGGACTTCTACTCCTCCTACATCGGCAACGTGGAGTACTACGGGGAGGGTCACTACATGGTCCACTCGGGCGGCATCCAGTACTACGGGGAGCATGCCTCCGAGACGCCGGCGGCCCTCATGCAGAACGACCCCAACGTCCGCGCCGAGAGCGAGACCGTGGAGATTGCTGACGGTGAGGTGGTCCTTGATCTCAGGATAACGGGTAACTTTTATCGCGCTGAGAAGCTAGGGCTCTACCATGACCAGGACAATGCACCGCTCGGTCCTGCCGTCCGCCTGGGTTCGATCGGGCGCACGAGCGAGTTCGGCACGATCGTGCCCGCCCCTCGCACCGGCGAGCTGCTGCCCGAGCGCTACGAGGCGAGCCTCGAGGAGGAGGACGATCGCTTCACCTTCAACGCGATCTTCGAGAGCGGCCAGCTCGTGATGCTCATGCTCGAGCAGGGCGCGGAGCGCCACGGCTACTTCATCAGCACCGCCAAGAACAAGTTCAACGCTCTGTGCTGCGGCACCTTCATCAAGAACGACCCGCGCAGCGTCTCGCTCAGCGTGAGCAAGGAGGGGCTGTCTGGAACCTATGACGTGTGCGTGACCGTGGACGACACCGAGTTCGAGACGGGCGTCACCATCACCTGCTGACACCTCGGGCCATATGCGCCCAGAAGGGAGAACGATGCACGACCTCGTCATCATCGGGAGCGGTCCGGCGGGCATGACCGCCGCAATCTACGGCGTCCGCTCCAACCTATCGGTTTTGTTGCTCGACCGGCTCGCGCCGGGCGGTCAGATCGTCAACACCAGCGAGATCCAGAACTATCCGGGCATGGGCACTATCAACGGTGCTGAGCTCGCGATCAAGATGTACCAGCACACGCAGGAGCTCGGAGTGGAGTTTGACTACCTCACCGTCACGGGCGTGACGCCCGGCGAGAAGGGCTTCTCGCTCACTTGCGCGGAGCGGCCTGACGATCCCGTGGAGGCCCGCGCGGTGATCGTGGCAACGGGCACCACGCCACGGACCCTCGAGGTGGAGGGGGAGGACCGCCTGCGCGGCAACGGCTTGAGCTGGTGCGCCGTCTGCGACGGGGCGGCCTGCCGCGACCAGGACGTGGTCGTGGTGGGCGGTGGCAACTCCGCTGTCGAGGAGGCGCTGTTCCTCTCGGAGCTCGCCTCGAGCGTAACCGTGCTCGTGCGGCGCACGATGCGCGCCGACCCCGCCTCGTGCGATCGTTTGCGCTCCCGCGACAACGTGACGGTCATGGAGGGCTGGAACGCCGTCGCCTTCGAGGGGGCCGCGTGCCTCGAGTCGGTGCGGGTGCGCTGCGCCGCCACAGGTGAGGAGCGCCAGATCGCGTGCCAGCACGCCTTCGAGTACGTGGGTCTCGAGCCGGTGACGTCGTTCGTCGCTGACCTGGGGATCCTCGATGACGCCGGCTACGTGGTCGTCAACTCGGGGATGGGCACCACAGTGCCGGGCGTCTTCGCATGCGGGGATTGCATCGAGAAGGACCTGAGGCAGGTCGTCACGGCCTGCTCCGACGGGGCCGTCGCCGCGCGAGCCGCGGCGCGCTGGCTCAAGAACGCCTAGTGAGAGGAGCGTTTCGATGATCAAGGAGATTGGTGCCGAGGAGTTCGCCGGCCTGCGCGACGCGGGCCTGGTGCTCGTGGACTTCTATTCGACGACCTGCGGGCCGTGCAAGATGCTTGCGTTCATCCTGGCCGATGTCGACAAGGAGCTCGGTGACGAGCTGACCATCGTCAAACTTGACTTTGACAGGAACCCCGAGCTCGTGGAGGAGTTCGGAATCAAGGGCTATCCGACCCTCGTGCTGCTGCGTGACGGTGAGGAGGTTGCCCGCTCGGCCGGACTCAAGCAGAAGCCCGAGATCGTGAAGATGGTGGAGTCGGCGCGCGCCTAGGTTGCGCGACACGGGTGGCGCGGCGCGCGGCGAGAAGCCCGACGCACGCCGCCGACGCGTCAGTCGTGTTCGTAGTACGCCACGGCGTCGCCGCACATGCAGGCGTGGGCGGCGTCGAGCGCGTCGATGAGCGGGTGGAGCGCGTCGAGGTCGGAGCCGATGTCGGTCATGACCACCATGACGTAGGGGCCCTCGTCCGAGAAAACCACCCCGGCGTCGTTGCTCGCGGGGATGTTGTTGGCGTCCGCCGGGAACCACCCCGCCTTGCTCCACACCACGTGATCATCGCGCAGCTCGTCGGCGATGGGGGAGACGGTGGTGCGGGCCAGGTATCCGGTGAGCTCGTCGGCGCCGGCCTCGCCCGACGTCCCGTAGCGCCAGATCTCCTCCCACACCGCGGCGAGCTCCTGGGCCGAGATGCGGGGATAGGTGTAGACGGACGCCTCGGCGGCCGCCCCCGCGGCCCCGTGGCTGGTGAGCCACGCCGCCCACGGGCGGAAGCCGAAGGTCGTGGCCAGGGAGTTGTAGGCGTCGTTCGAGGAGTTGACGATGCAGTTCTCCGCCAGCGCCGACGCGCCGCCCGCGCCCCCGTGCGTCTCGAAGAGGTACGCGCAGTACGCCGCCTTGATGCTGCTCGCGGGATACATCGAGGCATCGGCGTTGTAGGTGATGCCGCGGCGCGTCTGGATGTCGAGAAGAACCACGCTCACCGTTGCGCCGCGCTCCTGCTCGAGCTGGTGGATGGCGTCCCTCACGTCGGCCATCTCGTCGGTGGCGAGAAACGCCTCGGGCGCGGTGACGGTGAGGCCGTCGTCGGTGGTCTCGGTGCGCACGGGCGCCTCGGCCATGGTGACCGGGGTCGCCGACTCCTCGACGACGGTGGGGCGCTCTGGCTCCTGTGGCTCCTCCGTCGGCGGCTCCTCGACCGCCGGGTCCTCCACCGTGGGGACCTCCTGTGCGGGCTCGTCCTCGGGCGCCTGTCCCGGGGCCTGCGCGAGCCGCGGCACCACGAGCACCGCGACAACAGCCGCGACGAGCGCGATCGCCGCGAGCACCGCTATGAGGACCCGTCTGCGTCGTACCATGGCACATCACCTCGGAGGAGATCTGGGAACGTCTTCATTATGGCACCCGTCGACGGGGCGGCGCCCGGTCGGACGCATGTGCCCGGCCGCCCCCATGCCCGCCTGCTTGCAGATTCTCGGAAGTCTGTCGATTTCAGGCTGCCCCGCTCGCAAATGTGCGGAAGTCTGTCGCTGCTTACACAGACTTCTCGCCATTTTGAAGCGGAAGCGAGAAGGAGCCACAGACTTCCGGCGATTCTGAAGCGTCGGCCACGGCTCCGGCCCCGCGCGCCGCGCCCGACGTGTAGAGATTGTGCCGCCCCGCGTTCCTGCACAGATTGTGTAATACTACGCAAGCTGTGAAAAAACGCCGAAAGGAACCCATGCAGGAATGCGTGCTCAGCACCGACCGGCGCAGCGTCCGCACGAGGCGGGCCCTGCGCGCGGCCCTCGCCCGTGAGATCGACGCGAGCGGCGACCTCAGCCGCGTCACCGTCACCGCCGTGAGCGAGCGCGCCGGCGTCACCCGGCGCACCTTCTACTCCCACTTCCGCGACATCCCCGACCTCGTCACGCAGATCGAGGACGAGACCCTCGCCGACCTGCGCGCCCCGCTCGCGCGCATCGCGCAGAGCCACCTCGACGAGCTGCGCGCCGCCCTCGACCGCGGCCAGCCCGCGCCCGGCGCCACGGAGCTTCTCGACGCCGTGCGCGACCGCGCCGACTACCTGCGGCCGCTCCTGGGCGCGGGCGGGGACCCGGGCTTCGCCGAGCGCCTCAAGCGGCTCGCGCACGACGTGGTGGCCCCGCGCGCCCTCGACGACCTCGACGCCCGCGCGTTCGGCTCGTTCTTTGACTACTACCTCACGTTCTGCATCTCCGCCGAGGTGGGCGTGCTGCTGCGCTGGCTCGACGCCGGCTGTCGCGAGGGCGTGCCCGCGATGGCGCGCCTCATGACCGCGCTCATGTTCGTGCGCCCCGGCGACCTCTATGACAACCCGATCGAGCTGGACATCCCGCGCTTCGCCCTGTCCGTGCTGTGCTCCGAGGAGGACAACTGATGACCAAGACCGCTGACTCCATCCAGGCCGAGAAGAGCGCGCGCCAGGCGCTCGAGCTCAAGCAGGAGGGCGCCGAGCTCTCCCCGGCGCACCGCACCGACTTCTCCCACGCGCGCCTGCGCCTGGGCATCGACGTGGGCTCCACCACCGTCAAGCTCGCCGTCATCGACGACAACGACCACCTCGTCTACGCCAACTACGAGCGCCACCACACCGACATCCGCGCCACGGCCAAGGAGCTCTTCGCCCGCGCCCGCAAGGTCATCGGGTCGGCGCCGATGCGCGTCTCGATCACCGGCTCGGGCGGTATGCTGCTCGCCAACTGGCTCGGCCTCGAGTTCGTGCAGGAGGTCATCGCCTCCAAGCGCGCCGTGGAGACCCTCATCCCGCAGACCGACTGCGCCATCGAGCTGGGCGGCGAGGATGCCAAGATCATCTACTTCGACAACGGCATCGAGCAGCGCATGAACGGCACGTGCGCGGGCGGCACCGGCGCCTTCATCGACCAGATGGCGAGCCTGCTGCACACCGACGCCTCGGGCCTCAACGAGCTCGCCAAGGGCGCCACGCAGATCCACCCCATCGCCAGCCGCTGCGGCGTCTTCGCCAAGTCCGACGTCCAGCCGCTGCTCAACGAGGGCGCCCGCCCGGAGGACGTGGCCGCCTCGATCTTCCAGGCCGTGGCCAACCAGACGGTCTCGGGCCTGGCGTGCGGCCACCCCATCCGCGGCCACGTGGCGTTTCTCGGCGGCCCGCTCCAGTACCTCTCGGAGCTGCGCAAGCGTTTCTACATCACGCTCAACCTCGACGAGGAGCACATCGTCCTGCCCGAGAACGCCCACCTCTTCGTGGCCACGGGCGCGGCGCTGGCCGGCGAGTCCGACAAGTACGTGACCTTCGACGAGATCATCTCGGCGCTGGAGGGCCTCAAGGACACCCAGGGCTCCGAGGTCGCGCGCCTCGAGCCGCTCTTTGCTAGCGAGCAGGACTACCGGGAGTTCAAGGAGCGCCACGACAGGCAGGTGGTCCCCAAGGGCGACTTGGCCACCCACCAGGGCCGCGTGTTCATCGGCATCGACGCCGGCTCCACCACGATGAAGGCCGCCGTGGTGGGCGAGGACGGCGAGCTGCTCTACACCTGGTACGGCAACAACAACGGCGACGTGCTCGGCACCGCGCGCGTCATCATGGACGAGATCTACGACAAGATGCCCGCCGGCTGCACCATCGGCCACGTGACCACCACCGGCTACGGCGAGCAGATCCTCATCGAGGCCCTGCGCGCCGACTCCGGCGAGATCGAGACCGTGGCGCACCTGCGCGGCGCCAAGGCCTTCGTCCCGGGTGTCGAGTTCATCCTCGACATCGGCGGCCAGGACATGAAGTGCCTGCAGGTCAAGGATGGCGTCATCGAGCACATCATGCTCAACGAGGCGTGCTCGTCGGGCTGCGGCTCGTTCATCGAGAGCTTCGCCGTGTCCATGAACATGTCGGTCCAGGAGTTCGCGCAGGCCGCCGTGCACGCCAAGAGCCCCGTTGACCTGGGCAGCCGCTGCACCGTCTTCATGAACTCCCGCGTCAAGCAGGCCCAGAAGGAGGGCGCCACCATCGGCGACGTGGCGGCCGGCCTCAGCTACTCCGTCATCAAGAACGCCCTGTTCAAGGTCATCAAGCTGCGCGACTTCGACGAGATCGGGAAGTACTGCGTGGTCCAGGGCGGCACCTTCATGTCCGACGCCACGCTGCGCGCCTTCGAGGTGCTCACCGGGCGCGACGTCATCCGTCCCGACATCGCCGGCTGCATGGGCGCCTACGGCGCGGCCCTTCTCGCCCGCGACCGGGCCGGCGCGGATGGCACCTCCACGCTGCTCTCCCGTGAGGAGATCGACAACCTCCAGGTCAAGCACACCAACGTCCACTGTGGCCGCTGCTCCAACAACTGCCTGCTCACGATCAACGACTTTGGCGGCGGGCGCCGCTTCATCACGGGCAACCGCTGCGAGAAGGGCGCGGGCGGCAGCCACGCCAAGAAGAACGACGCGCCCAACCTCTTCGAGTTCAAGAACAAGCTGCTCTTCGACCGCCCGGTGCTCGACCCCGAGAAGGCCCCGCGCGGCACGGTGGGCATCCCGCGCGCCCTCAACATGTACGAGAACTACCCGTTCTGGCACGCGTTCTTCACCAAGCTGGGCTTCTCGGTGATCCTGTCCGACCAGACCTCGGCCAAGACCTACGATGCCGGCATCGAGTCCATGCCGTCCGAGAGCGTGTGCTACCCGGCCAAGCTCTCCCACGGCCACATCATGAACCTCCTGCAGAAGGACCCGGACTTCATCTGGATGCCCTGCATCCGCTGGGAGCGCCAGGAGGACGACGGCGCCACCAACCACTACAACTGCCCGATCGTCATGAGCTACCCGCAGGCGCTCGGCCTCAACGTGGACGAGCTGGGCGAGGGCTCCAAGGTCGAGTACCTCTCGCCGTTCATCCCGTACGACAAGAAGAAGGAGCTCAAGCGCCGTCTCTACGAGATCGTCAGCGAGCAGCGCGAGAAGGACGCCGCCGCGGGCCGCGGGCGGGTGCGCGGCGCGCACATCACCCGCGCCGAGATCGACGAGGCGGTCAACGAGGCGTGGCAGGCCGACCTGGCGTTCAAGGACGCCATGCACCGCGCCGGCGACGAGGCCCTGCGCTGGATCGAGGAGCACGACGCGCACGGCATCGTGCTGGCGGGCCGCCCCTACCACAACGACCCCGAGATCAACCACGCCATCCCGGAGCTCGTGCACTCCTTCGGCTTCGCGGTGCTCACCGAGGACTCGGTGGCGCACAAGATGGAGCCCGAGCGCCCGATCCGCGTGATCGACCAGTGGATGTTCCACAGCCGCCTGTACCGCGCGGCGCGCTTCGTGGCCTCCCGCAACGACCTCGACCTCATCCAGCTCTTCTCGTTCGGCTGCGGCCTCGACGCCCTCACCACCGACCAGGTCCAGGAGATCCTGGAGGCCTCGGGCAAGATCTACACCGTCCTCAAGATCGACCAGGTGTCCAACCTGGGCGCGGCGCGCATCCGCATCCGCTCGCTCATGGCCGCGCTCACCGAGCAGCGCGCCGAGCTCGAGGAGGAGGTGAAGGAGGGCACCGCGCACGAGGTCGAGCCCGTGGGCGTCCACATGGCCGACGGCACGCTCGAGCGCGCCCGCCCCACCGACACGAGCCGCCGCGTGCCCGTCTACCGCGAGGCCGCCAGCGCCGCCTTCGAGAAGGTCCGCTACACCGAGGACATGCAGAAGGCTGGCTACACGATCCTCGTGCCGCAGATGGCGCCGATCCACTTCGAGCTGATCGAGGAGCTGTTCAAGAGCTCGGGCTACAACGTGGTGCTGCTGCCGTCCGTTGACCAGGGCGCCGTGGAGGCGGGCCTCAAGTACGTCAACAACGACATCTGCTACCCGTCCATCCTGGTCACGGGCCAGATCATGGAGGCCATCGAGAGCGGCAAGTACGACCTCTCGCGCACGGCCGTCATCATCACCCAGACCGGCGGCGGCTGCCGCGCCACCAACTACATCGCCCTCATCCGCAAGGCGCTCAAGGACTCCGGTCACCCCGACATCCCGGTGATCAGCCTGACCGCCGCCTCCGGCCTCGACGAGAAGAACCCCGGCTTCAACGTCTTCAAGCAGCCGGGCCTGCTCCTCAAGGCCGTGAACGCCCTGCTCTACGGCGACCTCATCATGCAGCTGCTCCACCGCACCCGGCCCTACGAGGCCGAGCCCGGCTCCGCCGACGCGCTCTACGACCGCATGATGGCCGAGGCCAAGGGCGCCATCGTGGCCGGCGGGACCAAGCGCTTCCACGAGCTGTGCCAGCGCACGATCGACGCCTTCGAGACGCTGCCGCTGGTCAACGACCGCTCCAAGCCGCGCGTGGGCGTGGTCGGCGAGATCCTGGTCAAGTTCCACCCCACGGCCAACAACCAGGTGGTCAAGGTCATCGAGTCCGAGGGCTGCGAGGCCAACGTGCCGGGGCTGGTGGACTTCTTCCTCTTTGGCATGACCAACGCGATCAACACCAACCACGAGCTGGGCACCAAGGCCACGAGCCGCGCCACGCACATGGCGGGCATCAAGTTCATCGAGGCCCTGCGCGAGCCCATCAACAAGATGCTCGAGAAGACCGAGCGCTTCGAGCCGTACCCGGACATCTTCGAGCTGGCGCACAAGGCCGAGCAGGTGCTGTCGCTGTGCAACACGATGGGCGAGGGCTGGCTGCTCACGGCCGAGATGTGCGACCTCATCGAGACCGGCACGCCCAACATCATCTGCTGCTCGCCGTTCGCGTGCCTGCCCAACCACGTGGTGGGCAAGTCCGTGATCAAGCGGCTGCGCCAGATGCACCCCGAGAGCAACATCGTGGCCGTCGACTACGACCCGGGCGCCTCCGAGGTCAACCAGCTCAACCGCATCAAGCTCATGATCTCCGTGGCCAAGGAGAACTTCCGCAACAACCGCGAGGGCGGCTTCCGCCTGGAGAACCCCAACGACCCGGTGACCAACGACGCCGCGATGCCCTACACCGGCTCCACGCGCTTCGAGGACTCCGTGGCCCGCGGCGACGGCTCGGCGTGCGGCATCCACGGCCACGCGCCGGCGATCGAGCTCACGGACGAGCAGCTCGCGCGGATCGAGGAGGCCAAGCGCAAGGCGGGCGTCACCAGCTGACGCTGAGACGGATGCGGCACGCGAGAAGGACGCGTGGCTCAAGATTATTCGCCCGTTTGAGCGATAATCTGGGGTTGCGCGTCCTTCTCGCCATGCGCAACGCGGCTTTTCTGACGGGCGCGCCCCGGCTTCCCGCTATCGGAAAGGTGGCCCGATGCTCAGGCTCGTCTTCACGGACATGGACGACACGTTCGTGGCGCCCGACAAGACCATTCCCGCCGAGAACCTCCGCGTCCTCGACGAGCTGCACGCGCGCGGCGTGGGCGTGGTGCCCTGCACGGGGCGCAGCGTGGCGGGGCTGCCGCGCGAGCTGGTCGCGCACCCCTGCGTGCGCTACACGGTCTGCGGCGGGGGCGCCATCATCCGCGACGTCCGCGCCGGGCGCGACCTCGCGGTCGAGACGATCGACCCCTCGGTGGTGCGCGCGCTCTACGATGACCTGCGCGAGCTGCGCGTGACCTTCGACCTCTTCTCGGGCGACCGGATTCTGACCGCCGAGGACCGCTGGGGCTACCTCGACCAGATTGAGGTGACGGAGGCGCTGCGGCGGATGCTCAAGAGCCTGCGCACCCGCGTGCCGGGCACCACCGACGAGCTCATCGACGCCACGGGCGGCGTCTGCCGCGTCAACGTCTTCTACGTGGGCGCGGACGAGGGGCCGCGCGTGTGGGAGGTCGCGCGGGCCCATCCCGAGCTCACCGCGGTGTCGTCGCTGCCGTGCAACGTGGAGTTCACGCGCGCGGGCGTCAACAAGGGCAGCGCGCTGCGGCGGGTCTGCGCCGCGCTCGGCGTGGACGTGGCCGACGTCGTGGCGTTCGGCGACTCCGGCAACGACGCGTCCATGCTCGAGGCGGCCGGCGACGGCGTGGCCATGGCCAACGCCACGCCCGAGGCGCTCGTCGCGGCCGACCACGTGGCGTCGCGCTGCGAGGAGGCCGGCGTGGCCAGCTACCTGCGCGCCCTTCTCGCCTGACGCCTGCGGGGGGCGGGTCCTAGTCGTCTATCGGGAACTCGTCGCCGATGACGTCGGCCGTGGTCTGGCGCAGCCAGCCGATCGGGTCGTCGAGGCCCGAGAGCACGGGGTGCGCCGCCGCGAGCTCCGCCGTGTAGTCCTTGAGCGCGTAGACCGCGAAGCTCGTGCCGTCGGTGTGCATCACCAGCGGCGTCCACGTGACGTTCTCGACGCTCACGTCGCCGTCGTCGCCGCGCACGAAGTCACAGCCCAGCATCCCCTCGAGTTCGTGCTTGGCGCTCGGGGCGTCGTGGTTGCTCACGAAGTTGCCGAGGGAGTAGGCCACGAGCGTGCGGTTGCCGTCCTTGCCCTCGACCCACTCCACCGGGCCGATGACGTGCGGGTGCGAGCCCAGGACCACGTCCACGCCCAGGTCGGCGAGGTACTGCGCGTACTCGGTCTGGTAGTCGTCGGCCTCCATGAGGTTCTCGGTGCCCCAGTGCATGGCCACGAGCACCACGTCGGCCTGCTCGCGGGCGCGCGCCACGTCGTCGGCGATGCGATCCCTGTCGATGAAGTTGACGGCGTAGTCGGGCAGGTCGGACTGGTCGTAGCCGTTGACGCCGTAGGTGTAGCTGAGCAGCGCGAACGTGATGCCGTTGCGCTCGACGGTGGCGACCTCCGCGGCCTCCTCCTCGCTCGTGGCCGTGCCGGTGAAGGCCACGGGCTGCTGGTTCCACACCGAGCGCGAGTGCTCGTTGGCCCCGAAGTAGCCCCAGTCGTAGGCGTGGTTGGTGGCCGACGCCACCAGGTCGAAGCCGCAGCCCACGATCGCGTCGGCCATCTGGTCGGTGGTGTTGAACGAGGGGTAGCCCTTGGGACCGATGTCGTCCCCGCCGAGGTGCGTCTCCTCGTCCACGTAGGCGAGGTCGGCGGACTCGACGTAGGGGCGCACGTGCTCGTAGACGGCCGAGTAGTCGTAGTCGCCGTCCCCGGCCTCGCCGGCCTGGGCGTCGGCGTAGGCGGCTATCTTGATCTCGGGGAGGTTGTCGCCCACGGCCACGAAGTGCACGGTCGCGGGGCCGGTGGGCTCGGCGGGGGCCGCGGGGTCGCCGGCCGGTGCCGTGAGCGCGCGCACCGCCACCACGACGCCGACGATCGCGACCAGGGCGAGAAGCCCCACGACCAGCCCGCCCGAGCGCGGGCCCCGGCCGTGCCGCCGCCGGCTCCGCCGGTGCGGGACGGGCTGCGCGGACGGCGCGGCCGCCCCCGAGCGGCGCGCGACCTCGCGCGCGGTCACGGGCGTGACGGGCGTCCCGCGCCGGTGCGGGCGGAGCGCGTTGCGATCGGTTCCTCTTGCCATGCGGCCCCCTCTCGACGTTCCCACAACTGTAGCGCTCGCGGCCGGCGCGCGGCGAGCGGACCCCCGGCCACGGATCGAGCGCGGGCCCGTGTCAGGGTTCCGCGAGCCCGTGGCCCCCGCGGCGCGGGCGCGCTAGACTAGCAGGCGAGAGAACCGCGAGACGGGAGGGTCGATGTCGGACGTCCTTGAGCGCTTCATGCGCTACGTGCAGGTCATGTCGCAGTCGGATCCGGACAACATGGGCCAGACGCCCTCGACGAGCTGCCAGCATGACATGGCGCGCGTGCTCGCCGACGAGCTGGCCGCCATCGGGCTCGACGACGTCCGTGCCGACGAGCACGCCTACGTCACGGGGTCGCTGCCCGCGAGCCCGGGCGCCGAGAAGGCCCCGGCCCTTCTGCTCTGCGCCCACATCGACTCTTCGCCCGACGCCCCGGCCGAGGGCGTGCGCCCGCACGTGGTGCGCTACGAGGGCGGTCCGCTCGTGTCCGGCATCGTGGACGGCGCGCCGGTCCAGACCACGCCCGACCAGGTCCCCGACCTGAACGACCTGGTGGGCCAGGACATCGTCTGCTCCGACGGCACCACGCTGCTCTCGGCCGACGACAAGGCCGGCGTGGCCGAGATCTGCGCGCTGCTCGCCCGCCTGGCCGCCAACCCCGAGCTGCCGCACCCCCGCATCGTGGCGGCCTTCGTGCCGGACGAGGAGATCGGCCACGGCGCGGCGCTGCTCGATGTGGAGGGCCTCGGCGCGCGCTGGGGCTACACCGTGGACGGCGAGACGCTGGGCGACTTCAACTACGAGTGCTTCTCGGCCGCGCAGGCCACCGTCACCGTGCGCGGCGTGATGGTGCACCCCGGCTGGGCCAAGGACGTGATGGTCAACGCCGTCACCGTTGCCGGCGAGTTCATGCAGATGCTCCCCGCCGCAGAGCGTCCCGAGCACACGGAGGGCCGCGAGGGCTACTACTATCCCAACGAGATCCGCGGCGACGCCTCGGAGGTCACGCTCGTCTGCAACCTGCGCGACTTCGACGCCGACGCCTTCGCGCGCCGCGAGGCCGTGCTGCGCGAGATCGCTGCCTTCCTCAACGACCGCTACGGCGAGGGCACCGTCACGGTGGAGGTGCGCCAGCAGTACCGCAACATGTACGAGCGCTTTGGCGCGGACGAGCAGGTCCTCATCGACTACGCGCTCGAGGCCAACCGCGAGGTGGGCATCGAGCCGCGCGTCACGGCGGCACGCGGCGGCACCGACGGCGCCGAGCTCACGTTCCGCGGGCTGCCGTGCCCCAACATCGCCACGGGCGGCTACAACGCCCACTCCGTGCGCGAGTTCGTGCCCGTGCGCGCGCTCGAGCTGACGGTGGACCTGCTCGAGCGTCTCGTGGCCAAGTTCGCCGCCGACGGCGCCGCCGGGGCGGGGGCGTAGCGTGCGCGTGGCCGTCCTTCTCGCCGTGGCGGTGCTGGTGCCGCTCGTCGCGCTCGTGCTCGAGCACGCGGGCAACGTCCGCATCTCGGAGCGCCACCACAGCCACCACGACACCTATGCGGTGCCCGCCTCGTTCACGCGCGCGCTCGTGCTCGCGATGGTGTTCATGGCGGTGCTCGGGCTCGTGATGGCGTGGCTGAGCTGGGAGGGCGCGCTCGACGCCTCGCTCGAGCTCGTGCTGGGCTTCACCGACGCGTTTCTCGTCACCTGCTGCGCGCTGTGGGCCGCGCTGTGCCGCTACCGCGTCTCGACGTTCGACGGCTGCATGGCCGTCACGCCGCTCGTGGGCCGGCGCGTGTGGATCCGCTACGCGGAGATCGACCACCTCGAGTGGGCGGGCCTGCGCAACGAGTCGGGCTTCCGCAACCTCGTGGTGCACGTGGAGGGGCGCCGCCCCGTCACGCTGTACGGCATCGTTGACATCGAGCAGCTCATCATGAGCATCGACCGCTTTGACCTGCTGCCCCGGAGCGCCTAGGAGGCCCCATGATCAAGCTCGTCCTCTCGGACATGGACAACACCCTCGTCCCGCTCGGCGCGCGTCACGTGTCGTCGCGCACCGTCGACGCCATCCACGCCGTGATCGAGTCGGGCGTGCGCTTTGGCCCCGACACCGGGCGCGACTACGTGGAGCTCATGCGCTTCTTCCGCATGGACGAGTCGTGCTTCATGACCGGCATCTTCTCCAACGGCAAGCGCGTGCGCGCCGATGGCGCCTACGTCAGCACCACCCTGCTCGACCACGACGCCCTCGTGCGCATCGACCAAGCCCTGCGCGGCGAGAAGGGCATGTTCCTCGTCTGCTACCCCGTTGACACCAACCTGCTCAACCCCGCCTACGGCGTGGGCGTCACGAGCGCCGAGCTGGCGGTCTTCGAGGCGCGCACCGGCTTCAACGGCGGCGTGGTGGACGAGGTCCCCGACATCGACTTCGTGGCCGCCACGATCGCCTGCCCGGGCGGCCCCGAGCGCATGGAGCGCTGCCGCCAGGTGGTGGCCGAGGCGGCGCCCGAGATGAGGATCGTCTCGCCGATCCCGGAGTGGTTCGACGTCCTGCCGCGCGACGTCTCCAAGGCGGCGGGCCTCGACGTGCTCCTCGACGCGCTGGACGTGGACCTCGACGAGGTTCTCGTCTTCGGCGACGCCGAGAACGACCTGGAGATCATGCGCAAGGTCCCGCACTCGGTGGCCGTGGCCAACGCCACGCCCGAGGTTGCCGCCGCCGCGTGCCACCACGTGGGCGCCTGCGCCGACGAGGGCGTGGCCGACGCGCTGCTCGAGGTCGTGCGCGCCAACGCCGCCGGCGAGGACCCGTCGTTCTTTGCCGCGTCCTGAGCGGGGCCGGCCTCCAAGGGCAATAACGCGCAGAATCGGACATGCGCGTTATTTTGACCTGCGGATATAGAAAGCTGTGCTTGATTCTGCGCGTTATCGGCCCGGCGAGAAGGACCCGGGCCCGTCTGGCCGTTCCGCTTGCGCCGGCGCGGCGGGTGGGGTATAACTCTGCCCACGCCCCGAGCGCGAGCGCTTGAGGCGGCCGTCAAGGACGACGGCTGCGCGACACAATCTAATGAGATATGGCCTCGTGGTGGCAACCCTGGGACAGCTGTGCCCAGAGGTGCCGCCATGGGGCCTTTTTCTGTCGAGAAACGCGCCCCGTCGCTCCTTGACAGCCGCATACCGCCTCCCTGGGCAAGGGTCCGAGCGCGCCACGCGATGACGGCCCTCGAGGGGAGGCGGCCGAACAAGCACTCAAGCACAACCGAAAGGGGGCACACCATGTCCGAACCCATTCATCAGCGCATCCCCCTCGAGCGGCGCCTGACCGACGTGCGCTCGGGGACCCTCCTGCCGTCCACGGCGCGCGCGATCGCGCTCGAGCTGGCGCTGACGCCCGCCACGGCCGTCCGCCCGGACGACCCCGCGATCGGCCGCGAGCTGGACGGCCTCGCGCGGATCGAGGCGACCGACCGGCTGAACCCCGCCGTCCGGTGCGGCTGGGACGTCGACCGCTCCTGCCTCGCCTCGGCGGCCTGGGCCATCGACTGCGCGTTCCGCCTGCGCGACAGGGCGCGGCCGGGATCCGACGTGCGCCGCGGCTTCGCCCGCAGCGCCGCGCGGGCCACCGAGACGCTCTCGGAGCTCGTCGAGCCCGTGGTCACGAGCCGGCTCGCTTGGTTCGCCGCTCCGGGCGCGGACGGCGGCGAGCCCTGGGACGGCGCGAGCGCCAACCAGCTCTTCCTGCGCGCGGGCGAGAGGGACGACGACGTCGTCGCCGCGACGCCCCGGCAGGTCTCGAGCGTGCGCGGCCTCTGCCTGCTCACGGTGGGCCAGCTCTACGACGCGGTCGGCCAGCTGGTCGCCGAGCGCGGCGCCGCGCGCACCATCGGCCGCCGTCCGCCGGCGGGCTGGGAGGGCCGGCGCGTCCTCTCGTGCCTGTATGACGCCCGGGCCGAGGTGGGCGAGCGCGAGCGCGCCGAGCTTTTGCGCCCGGTGCTCGTGTCGCCACTCGCCGAGCTCTGGGCCTCGGGCGCCCTGCGCGGCCTTTCGCGCGAGCGCGCTGGGCGGGAGCGTGCCGCGAGCGAGCTCGAGCGCCGGCTGGCCGCGCGCTGAGGCCCTTCTCGCCGGCCGCGCCGCGGCCGAGCCCACAACCACAAACCCAACCGAAGGGAGAAACCCCATGACCACCTATCCCGCGATCCCGTCCGTGCTGCGCGAGTCGAGCCGGGGCGTCGAGCGCGTGAGCGTCTACGACGAGATGCTCGCCCGCCGCGAGGTCTCCGTGCTCGGCGAGATCGACCAGTCGCTCGCGCACCTCGTCTGCCAGCTCGTCCGTCACCTCGAGGCGACCGACGCCGAGGCGCCGATCACCGTCTTCGTGGACAGCCCCGGCGGCTCCGTCAGCGCGGGCCTCGCGATCTTTGACCTGCTGCGCTGCGTGAGCTGTCCCGTTACCACGGTCTGCGTGGGCTGCGCCGCCTCGATGGGCGCCGTGGTCTTCGCGGCCGGCGACGAGCGCGCCATGTACCCGCACGCCGAGCTCATGGTCCACGACCCGCTCATCCCGAGCGGCGCCGGAGGCAGCGCGCTCTCGGTCCGGGAGACGAGCCGCCGCCTCATGTCCACGCGCCGTACGCTCAACACGATCCTGGCCGAGCGCAGCGGCCTCACGCTGCGCCGCGTGCAGCAGCTCACCGGCCGCGACACCTATCTCGACGCCGAGCGCGCGCTCGAGCTGGGCTTTGCCACCCGCATCGTCACCTCCCGAAAGGAGCTCTAGATGACCGAGACCATCCTCGCCCACGACCGCGCGCTCTCCTGCGACACGCGCGCCACCGGGCTCAACAACAACCTGCTCGTGCTCGGGCCGTCCGGCTCGGGCAAGACCCGTCACGTCCTCAAGCCCAACCTGCTGCAGATGGGCTCGAGCTTCCTGGTGCTCGACACCAAGGGGCTGCTCTGCCGCGAGGTGGGCCCGGTGCCCGCCGCCCACGGCTACGACGTGCAGCGCGTCGACTTCACCGACCTCGACGGCACGGCCGGCGCGCAGGCCGCCCCCTGCGACGCGGAGGCCGTGGGCTACAACCCGCTCGCGCACATCCGCCGCGACCCCGTGACCGGCGCCCCCGTCCAGCAGGACGTCATCTCGGTAGCCAGCTCGATCTGCCCGACCGAGCTGGGCGACGACCCGTTCTGGGAGCACGCGGCCGCCAACTACCTCACCTGCTGCATCGCTTATGCGCTCGAGGAGCTGCCGCCGGCCGAGCAGCACCTGGGCTCGGTTGCGCGCCTCGCGGAGGAGATGGGCGACGGCATGGTTCGCCTCATGGCCGAGCTGGAGGTGAGCCGGCCCGACAGCTACGCGCTGAGCGTCTGGCGGCGAATCAGCGCCTCGCGCTCCGCCGACAGGACCAACGGCTCGATCATGGCGATTCTCGCCGAGAAGCTCATGTGCCTGGCCTTCGGCTCGGCCGTGAGGCTCTACACGCGTCCGCGTCAGGCGGACTTCGCCCGGATGGGCCACGAGCGCGTGGCGCTGTTCGTCACCGTGAGCGACACCGACCGCTCGCTCGACCCGCTGACCAGCCTCTTTGTGACGCAGGCGCTGCAGGGCCTCATGCGCGAGGCCGACCGCTGCCCCGGGGGCCGCCTCCCCGTTCCGGTGCGCCTCATGCTCGACGACTTCTCCAACCTGCGGATCCCCGGCTTCGCGGACGTGATCGCGGTCCTCCGCAGCCGGGAGGTCTGGTGCACGCTGCTGCTCCAGACGGTCTCGCAGCTCGAGGAGCGCTACGGCGACGCCGGCGCGCGGACCATCGCGGGCAACTGCGACGCGCAGCTCGTGCTGGGATTCCAGGACACCCAGACGGCGGCGGCCTACGCCGACCGTGCCGACCGCCCGGCGTCCCGGCTGCTGGCGACGCCGCTCGACCGCGCGTGGCTGTTCGTGCGCGGTCGCGCGGGCGAGCAGGTACGGCGCTACGAGCTCGAGGACCACCCGCTCTACGGCGAGATGCGCGCGGCGGAGCTCGCGGCGCGCCGGCGTGGGGCCGGCGGGCGGGACCGTGCACGCGAGGCCGCGGCATGAGGCACAATGGGGGCGAGAGGGACGGAGGTGGCGCGATGGGCGACGGGCGTGCGCGCGCGAGCGGGCAGATCATCGGGCTCAGGAAGAGCGGCCGGCTCGACGCGGCCCTCGCGCTCGCGCGCCGCGCGCACGCCGCGGACCCGGGCGACGCCGACGTGGCGCTCTCGCTCGGCTGGGTGCTCGCCGACCTGATGGGTCGCGCGCGCGAGGCTGCGGGTGAGGCGCGCATCGGGCGCGTCGCGGAGCTGCTGCGCGAGCTGGCCGGGCTCGGCCTTTCGGGCGCGGGCGCCGCGCGCCTGCGCGCGTCCGTGCTGCGGCAGCTGACGTCGCTCGCGTGGGACCTGGTGCGCGGCGGCAGCCTCGACGAGCTGAGGGCGCTTCTCGCCGCCCTGCGCGAGACGGTTGTCCTGGAGCCCGCCGCGCGGCCGCGCGACGGGGAGGGCGCGGCCGCCGGGCGGCTCGTCGTGACGCCCGAGGAGGCGGAGCCGCTGCTGCGCCCGCTCTTCTCGGCGTTCGGGGACCGTCCGGACGACCTGGCGGACCTGGTGGCGTGGTGCGGCCCCGAGCGCTTTGCCGCGCCGGACGACGTGCGTCGTGGCACGTGGGGGCGGCCGGGCGCGGCGGCCGCGGGCGCAGGAGAGCTCGCCGGCGTCCCGCGCACCCCCATCTACGTGGAGTGGGTCAGCACAAGGCGCGGCGCCGTGGGCGTCACCGCGTACCGCAGCGAGGCGCCGCGCGAGTTTGGCCCGCCCACCGTGAGCATCGAGCGCAGCGTGGTGCCCAGCGCCCGGCTGGCGGGGCTGCTCAGGCCGCACGAGGTCTACGACGCCGTGCTCTCGCCGGACGGGCGCTCGATCCTGGGCACGCCCGAGGTCTGCGCCGACGAGCGCATACGCTCGGTCTTCGTCCGGGGCTTCGAGGGGCGCTTCGAGCGGGTGGGCGCCGACGGTTACGGCTTCGTGCGGCTGCCCGGCGGCACGGCGGCGTCGGGTGACGTCCTGGTTCCGGCGCGCCTGGCCGCGCGCCACGGCGTCGCCGACCGCTCGTGGGTCACGGGCACGGCCGCGGCCGTCTTTCGCGAGGGCGCGGACGGGGCCGAGGGGACCTGGGGCTTTGTGGCGGACGCCGTGGAGCGCGCCGTTCCGCCGACGGACGAGGAGCGGGCCCTGCGCTGGGACCGTCGCCGGAGGCGGTGGGTCGGGCGGGACTAGCTGCGCCCGCCGTCGCGCCAGGCGAGAAACGCCTCGTAGTCGCGCTCGTTCTGGTCCGCGTAGGCGCGCGAGAAGCCCACGAGGGCCTCGGCGAAGGCGTCGGCGTCGGCCAGGTAGGAGGCGATGGCCACCTCGTCGCCGGTGCGCGCGTGTGCGTGCGCGAGGGCGTGGGCGCACAGGCGCGCGACCCCCTCGAGGCTGCCCGGGCCGATCTGGTCGAGGTCGATCGAGCCCTTGCCGTTCCAGAGCTGGCGGACGTAGTAGTCGCGCCGCGCGCCGTCCGGGGCCGTCACGTTGGTCCAGCCGAGCAGGACGTCGGCGGTGGACTGCACGAGGCGCTGGCCCTGCACCACGCGTTCGCCGTGGTGGGCGAAGGGGGCGGGCTGCCAGAAGCGCTCGACCACCGACTCGGTTGCCTCCTTGGCCTGGAGCACGAGCGGGTCGTCGGCGTCCTTGCCCGTGAGCAGCGCCACCCACGCGCGCGTGCCCACGCTGCCCACGCCCACCACCTTGCGCGCGGCGTCGCTCAGGCGGTAGCGGTTGAGCAGGACGCGGCGGTCGTAGGGGAGGCTCTCAAAGTACGCGCTGAGCAGCCCCTCCAGCGAGGCAAAGAGGTCGTCGGGCGTGGCGTAGCCCTGGGTGTCGGCGAGCTCGGACACGGGCACGAGCTCGGGCGGGCGGGAGTCAAAGAGCAGGAAGTCGCCGCTGCGGTGCGCGAGGCGGTCGGCCGCGCGCAGGCTGTCCTTGCCGCGGGCCTTCTCGACGGCGCGGCGCAGCGTGCGCGTGGTCTTGCCCGAGAGCTCGCCCACCAGCTCGTCCACGGCCTGCTCGACGTCGAGGTGGGCGTACCACACGTCGAGCTCGCCCATCCGCGAGAAGCGCCGCATCGAGCGCCGGTACTGGCGCGCGCACGCCTCCACCACGTCGCGGCGCTCGCGCTTGGAGAGGCCGCGGTCGCGCCCGCAGACCTCCAGGCTCGCGGCGAGGCGCAGCACGTCCCACTCCCAGGGGCCGGGCGCCGTCTCGTCGAAGTCGTTGACGTCAAAGACGAGGTGGCGCGTGGGGCTGGCAAAGATGCCGAAGTTGGCCACGTGCGCGTCGCCCACGCACTGCACCTCGATGCCGCTGACGGGCATCGTGGAGAGGTCGCGGGCCATGACGATCGCGGAGCCGCGGTAGAACGTGAAGGGCGAGACGCCCATGCGCTCGTAGCGCAGCGGCACGAGCTCGGGGACGCGCGCGGCAGACTGCTCGGCGAGAAGCGCGAGGACGGCGGCGCTGTCCTCACGCGGGGTCCAGGCACCGAGGGCCTCGATCGGGGCGCTCGCGGCCGCCTCGGCGCCGCGTCGCTCGCGCTGGGCGACCGTGCCGCGCTCGCGGCGGTCGGGCGTGGTCTTCTGCTTCTGTGCCATGGGGCTCCTTCGGCCGGGGGTCTGCGCCCCATTCTCGCACGAGGGCGGGACGCGGGGTGCCGCCGGCGGTTGAGGGCGGGAGGAGACCAAGGAGCGTGCAGCGGCGGTGTATGCCCGTTGGGGCCTCTCGCTCTCGCGCATCGCCTACCACGCCCCGGTTGACGACGCGGGCGTGGCGGTGGCCGAAGTCTGACAGGGTTCGACAAGGTCCGACAGAGGTTCGACAAGATCTCGAGCCGAGGGGCGCGAGCAGGGGGCGCCTTGGTGGCCGAGGTCCGACAAGGTCCGACAGAGGTCCGACAAAGGTCCGACAGGGCCGGGGGCAAGCTACGCGACTGTGTAGTACTGCATGGGATCGTTGGTCGAAGTCCCGTGCCATTCAAGGACTCCTCGCTTCGAGAGTCCCTTGAGCACGCGCGTGGCGGAGCGCTGACTCCTGTCGATAAGCGAGGCAAGCTCCCTCGGGGTCACGCGGCCCCTCGCGTAGGCTGCCTGGACCGCGACGAGCTCGTACTCGCCGAGGCCGTCCAGGACCTCCCGGGAGACCCTGTCCTCGAGGGCGTCCCGCTGCCTGAGGGTCCTCGCGACGATGTTGTTCTCCAGCGTGAGCTGGACCTTCGTCCCGTCTGGCTCGCTGAAGATCGGATCGTTGAGCAGGAACCTCTGCATCTCGGTGTAGATGCGCTTCACGCCCTCGTTGAGCTCCCGGACCCAGCCAAACTCCACGAGCGTACGCGCAATCCTGGGATTTCTCGAGTAGCGTGTCTCACGCATGTTGTCGAGCGTGACGGTGTTGGGGAGCTTGCCCGGGCTCAGGATCTCAAGCCTGTCGTCGTACATGGAGACCCGGATGTAGTCCCCCGCGTAGGCGTAGTCGCGGTGGGTGACGGCGTTGACCAGGCCCTCGAACCAGGCGAACTCGGGGTACTCCGGCACGGTCTGGAACCTTCCGTCACTCCCGAGGAACTGGAACTCCCTCAGCATCCCGGAGATGAGGGAGAAGGCACCGTCGACGACCTTGGGGATGGGCCCGTCGAACGTGACGTCCTTGGTCGTGTTCAGCCGCTCGCCGGTCTCCATCTTGGTCCCGTCGAAGCGGAGCACGCGAACGCGCGCCTGCGGGAGGAAGGCGGCCGGGCACTCGCCGAAGAGCAGGAGCCCCGCCACGGTGAGGCGCCCGTCGCGCATGAAGCGCCTCGCGCGGAGGACCTGCTCGTCGGGGGCGTCCGTGCCGAGGATCTCCTTGTAGCGGGCGAGGACCTCGCGGTCCACGTCCCCGATTCCGGAGTCCTCGACGAGCTCGTCCTCGAAGACGCGCTGGTTCTTGTCGTACTCGAGCGCGCGTATCTGCTCATAACCCAATGTCTTGCTCTGGTCGCCCTGCCGCAGGAACACCGCTCCGTCCTTGCGCCGCGTGATGACGCGGTTGGTCGACGGCTCGACGTCCATGACGAGCACGAAGTCGTCCTCGCCGGAGGCGTTGGTGACGGGCACGCGCGTGCAGGAGACGTCGGGCGCCGGGGAGCAGTCGGAGATGGCGCACTGCTCGAAGCGCTCGGGATCGCGGGAACCCTGGCGAGCGAAGCCGGTCACGGCCCCGTCGTCCTCTACGCCCACGACGATCTTTCCGCCCGATGCGTTGGCGAAGGCCACCACGTGCCGGGCGAGGTCCTCCGGCTTTATTCTCGCGCTCTTGCGGTCAAAGTAGTGGTTCTCCTTTATGGAGGAGAGCACTTCGATATTGTTTGTGACGACGGGGCTCTGCATCCGTCCACCCCCAGGAGGCGCTGCTGCATGACGGTCGGCAACTCCAACAAAAGCATTTCTCTCATGCAGACACACGTACATGCACCTAAGGGCACAAGAACAAGAAAAAAGCCCAGAAGCCATAGCTTCTGGGCCGAGCATTTGGTCGCGGGGGCAGGATTTGAACCTACGACCTTCGGGTTATGAGCCCGACGAGCTACCAGACTGCTCCACCCCGCACTATGGTGCACTTCGTGCGTGCAAGAAATAACTATACCGACCCAGCGCTCCTCTCGCAAGGTCTTTTTCGATTGTGGACGCTTCTCCACAATCCGTGTCCGCCCGGCCCGCTCCCCGAGGACGTCCCCGACCCAGGCCGAAAGCCCGCGCGTGCCCCTGGCGACGCACGATACGCTGCGCTACACGTTTTGCCCGACCAACGTAAAGGAGCACTTACATGAACCGACTCGCAGACAAGGTCGCCGTCGTCACCGGGGCAAACTCCGGCGTCGGCGCCACCATCGCCAAGCTCTTCGCCGCCGAGGGGGCCAAGGTCGTCATGAGCGCCCGCCGCGCCGCCGCGCTCGAGGAGGTCGCCGCGCAGATCGCCGAGGCCGGCGGCGAGGCGTTCGTGGTCCCCACGGACATCTCCAAGCCCGACGACCCCGAGAACCTCATGACCGCCGCCGTGGAGCGGTACGGCAGGATCGACGTTCTCGTCAACAACGCGGGCGTGCTCGAGGCGGGCCTCAAGCCCATCGACCGCTACACCGACGAGGACCTCGACCGCATCGTCGAGACCAACCAGAAGGGCACCATGCGCTGCATGCGCGCCGCCACCAAGCGCATGACCAGCGGCGCCTCCGTGGTCAACATCGCCTCGGTCGCCGGTGAGAAGGGCTGTGGCGGCGCGGCGTACGTCTCGTCCAAGGCGGCCGTCATCGGCATCACCAAGCACACCGCCCTGCGCTTCCAGGCCACGGGCATCCGCTGCAACGCCATCTGCCCCGGCACCATTGTCACGCCGATGGTCGCCGGCATGGACCCCTCCACGCTCGACCCGGACATGATCGGCGCCATGGCCGCCCACTCCAACATGCAGACGCAGCCCTGCACGCCTGAGGACGTGGCCAACATCGCGCTGTTCCTCGCGAGCGACGAGTCGCGCGCGATCACCGGCCAGATCATCGTGAGCGACTTCGGCTCCATGCTCTAGGGCCTCTCGCTGGCACGAGCCGAGGGGCGCGGCGTCCATCTGACGCGCCCCTCGGTCCTCTGTTGTCGACTATGTACACTCGCTTCGGGTATGTACACTCCTACGGGGTGGCACGTCTACAAATCCCCAGGTCAGATGGGTGACGAGAAGAGCAGTACGGACGTCGGGGTGTACATACCCGAAGCGGGTGTACATACCCGTCACTTGGCTCGCGCGAGGCGAGGGCGTTCGGCCTGCGTCCTTCTCGCCGCACGGTTCTTTGCGCGTCGGTTTCCGGCGTGCGGCCGCGTGTTGCGAGACGGCGTCCAACGTTTCGACCCGCGTGCGAGCGCGTAAACAGGTCATGCCCCGGCGATACCACCTCTCTCGGTCAGTGCGACCATCGGTCGCGTTTTCAGGTAGGAAAGACCGAGGAGGCCGCCATGTACGACACGGGCTCAACCGCCTTCATGCTCGTCTGCACGATGCTCGTCCTGCTCATGACGCCGGGGCTGGCGTTCTTCTACGGCGGGCTCTCGCGCCGCAAGAACGTGGTCAACACGATGCTCATGACCTTCGCCGCCATCGGCGTGGTGGGGCTCGTGTGGGTGGTCGCGGGATGGTCGTTCGCCTACGGGGGCGACGGCTCGCTCTCGTGGTTCGGAGGGTTCGACCAGCTCGGGCTCACTGGCGTGGTCTCGGGGGTGCTCGAGGAGGGCGCGGCGGTCCCCGACGGCACCGTCTACCCGAGCGTCATTGACATCACGTTCCAGATGGCCTTCGCGATGATCACCGCCGCCATCGTCACCGGCTCGGTGGCCGGGCGCATGCGCTTCGGCGCCGTGTGCGCGTTCCTCGTGGTGTGGGCGCTCGTGGTCTACGCGCCGCTCGCGCACATGGTCTGGGGCGGCGACGGCTCGCTGATCGGCGACGTGATCGGCGCGCTCGACTTTGCCGGCGGCGACGTGGTGCACATCAGCTCCGGCGTGACGGGCCTCACCCTGTGCCTGTTCCTCGGCCGGCGCAAGGGCTTCGGCCTCAAGAGCTACCGCCCGCACAACGTGCCGTTCGTCGCGCTGGGCGCGGGCCTGCTGTGGTTCGGGTGGTTCGGCTTCAACGGCGGCTCGGAGTTCGCGGCCGACGGCGTGGCCGCGCTCGCGATCCTCAACACCGTGGTCTCCAGCGCGGCGGGGCTGGCCTCGTGGCTGGTGGTCGAGCGCGTGGCCACCGGCAAGCCCACGCTCGTGGGCGCCTGTACGGGCCTCGTCGCCGGTCTCGTCGTGGTGACGCCGGGCGCGGGCTTCGTGGAGCCGTGGGCCGCCGTGGTCATGGGGCTTCTCGTCTCTCCCGTCTGCTACCTGGCGATCTCGCACCTTAAGGCGCGCGTGGGCTACGACGACGCGCTCGACGCCTTTGGCTGCCACGGGGTGGGCGGCATCCTGGGCGGCATCCTCACGGGGCTCTTCTGCGTGCCCGAGCTGTCGTGGACGGGCAAGGGCGGCCTGCTCTACACCGGCGACCCGTCGCTGCTGCTGAGCCAGCTCGCGGGCATCGCGGTGACGCTCGTCATCGTGGTCGTGCTCGACCTGGCGATCGTGGCCGCGGTGCGCGCCGTCTTCCGCGGGCGCCTGCGCGTCAGCGAGCACGACGAGGCGCTCGGCCTCGACGTGGCCCAGCACGGCGAGAGCGCCTACCCCGCCTACACCGGCCTCGACTCCTAAGGAGAGAGCATGAAGAAGGTAACCGCCGTCATCCGCCCCGAGAAGCTCGAGGAGCTCAAGGACGCGCTCAACGAGAAGGGCAGCCACGGCATGACCGTCTACGAGGTCATGGGGTGCGGCAGCCAGCACGGCTGGACCGAGTACTACCGCGGCTCGGAGGTCATGCTCAACATGATCCCCAAGGTCAAGGTCGAGCTCGTCATCAACAACGCGCAGGTGGAGGACATGATCGACCTCATCTGCCGGGTGGCGCGCACCGGAGAGGTGGGCGACGGCAAGATCTTCGTCTACCCGGTCGAGGAGTGCGTGCGCATCCGAACCGGCGAGCGGGGCGTCAAGGCGGTGTAGGCGCGCCGCCCACGCGGGCGGCGCGGGGCGCGGCCTACAGGTCCGCCGCGGTGACGATCTCCTGGGGGATGAGGCGGGCGTTGTCCACCACGGCGCGCAGGTAGGCGGCCTCATCGGCACTGAGGTCGGCCTCGAGGAGCTCGAGCCCGTGCGCGGGGACGGTGCGCTGGTCGGTGCCCTCGTTGTCCAGGGGGTCGGGGAAGCGGTCCATCGCGCGACGCAGCATGAGGCGGTAGGCGGCCGTGAACGGGCGCACCTCGAAGCGGCCGTCGGCCATCTCGTGCAGCTTGTCGAGGATGGAGATCCCGGCGCGGTCGATGTCGCCCCAGTAGAGCACGCAGACGCTCTCGGCGTCCAGCGTCGCGATGAGGTCGGGCAGCTTGTGCGGGTCGTCGACGATGTAGCCGTTGCCAAAAACCACGCCGTGGACGCGCTCGCCGAGCAGACGCTTGCGGCCGTCGCGGTACAGGGCGTTGCGCATGTTGACCCAGGGGTCGAGGTTCTCGGACACCACGAGTCGCATGTGGCGATGGCGCTTGGGGATGTGGTGCATCAGGTCGAGGCGGACCTGCGGGCGGCTGCTCACGATGTCCGAGAGGCCCATCAGGTGCAGGAGCTTGCGGCCGTCCGACTCCAGCGCGAGGAACTTCTCGTCGCCGAAGACCTGGTAGGAGAGCTCGCGGACGCTGAGGGTGCCGTCGCCGAGCGCGGGCTTGCCGGCGAGCGCCGCGTCGAGCGCGCGCAGCTCGCGCTCGTAGAGGACGAAGGCATCGGGCGAGCTGAGCAGCCACCCGTTGATCCACAGGCGCGGGTCGAGGCTCACGATCTGGCGACGGACCTCGTTGAGCTCGGGGGTCTGCTTGCGCACGCAGTCGAGGTGGGAGAGGCTGCGGTTCTCGCGCCGGCTGGGCGCGCGGCGGGAAGCGCGCTCGATGGGGGCGTCGGAGCCGGCGTCGGCGTCGGGCGTCGGGGCGCCTTCGGCGTCGCCGTCGGGGGTGCCGGGGAGGACGAGCTCGTAGCCGCCGTTGTCCGGCATCACCGCGAGCACGCCGAGGTCGATGAGGGCGCCGATGGTGCGGTCGTCCCCGTCGTAGCGCGCGACGACGGTGCGGATGTCCTTCTCGGGAATCGGGTTCTGGCGCAGGCGCACGAGCCCGCTCGCGATGCCGCCCGCGTTGCCGCGCTGGTCCGCGGGGAGCTCCTTGCCCAGGAGCTTGGCCAGCGCCACGACGGCCGCCTGCTCCTGCTCGGTGAGTTTCTTTGCCATGGGTGCCTTTCGTGGGGTGCGAGATTCGTTACCAAAAGCATACCGCGACGGGGAGGGGCAGTGCCATCCGTCCGCGTGTTAACGCGAGGGGCGACGCGGTTGTGGGCTCGGACGGACGGCTGGGACGACCGAAAAGTGTGCAATTTGCCCGTTTCTTACACAGAATTGCGGACTGTCGTGCAATCGAGCGCTTTCTTACACGGATTATGGACGACTCGAGGAGTATCCGGGCGTTAATTAACACTCCTATATCCTTTCTACCTGCGGAGACAGCGATATAGACAGTTAAATCATGGGAAAGATATCTCTGGAAGCTAGAACCCCCTGTGTAACAAGTCGACCTATTGCATGGATGGTCCCCTGTTTGTGTAACGAACAGCGTTATTGCACGGATTTTCGGCCAACCGGAGTTATAGCGTGTCTCGTCGTCTGCGCCTCCCGTCACATTAGCTCCCAGCTAATGAAATCAATCTGCGTCTTCACAAGAATGGGACTCGTCCGTTGAAGAGCGGCGCCGCGCGCGCCGGAAGGAAGGTGCAGAGGATGAGCGAGAAGAGGGGCACATCGGTCATGGCAATCGTGGGACTGGTGCTGGGCATCATCGCAGCGGTGTCCTCGTGGGTCCCAATCGTGAACAACCTGAGCTTTGTGATCGGGGCCATCGGCTTGGTGCTGGCCATCGTCGGTCTGGTGGGGACGTTGCGCGGCAAGCGGTCGGGCAAGGGTCTCGCGGTTGCGGCTGTCGTGGTGAACGTGGTGGCGCTCGTGGTGGTCCTCGCGAGTCAGAGCGCCATGAGCGCGGCTATCGACGATGCGACGAGCGGCCCTGACGTCACGGGCGTGAGCTCCTCTGAGGGAGCTGACGGTCAGCAGGATGGTTCCGACGAGCAGGCAACCACTGACCTCGCTCCCGGCGCATCCATTAGCCTCGACAATGGGCTCACGGTTACGGTCGACTCAGTCGAGACGGGCATCACCAACTATGATGGCTCAGCCCTAGTGGCCGCGCATGTGACGTACGTCAACAACGGTGATGAGCCGGCAGCCTACAATACGTATGACTGGAAGGGCGAGGATGCCAACGGCGCTCAGGAATACACGACCTACTACAGCGAGGCGACCGACGACCTCTCGTCCGGCACGCTTGCCGCCGGTGGGACCAAGTCCGGCACCGTCTACTTCGTCGAGGGCACGGTCAAGATCCTGTACTTCGGCTCCATGCTCAGTGACTCGCCGTCGGCGAGCTGGGACGTTGCGTAGGATGGGCCACCGATGAGCGAGCCGCTGACCGAGGAGCTGCTTGACGAGCTGCTCTCCACGTCGAGCATCGACGACTATCTCGCGGCGCGCGAGCCCGGCAACCGCACGCTCGCCGAGTACCTTCAGCAGCTGCTCGACGAGAAGGGCCTCGAGCGCTCGCGCGTGGTGCGCATGGCCAACCTCAACGACACGTTCGGCTATCAGATCTTCACCGGCGCGCGCAACCCGAGCCGCGACAAGGTGCTGCAGATCGCCTTCGCGATGGCGCTCACCCTGCGCGAGACCAACCGCGCGCTCACCGCGGCCGGCGTCTCCGAGCTCTACTGCAAGGACCGGCGCGACGCGATCATCATCTTCTGCATCGATCGCGGCTGCTCGCTCCAGAAGGTCAACGAGGAGCTCTACCGCTTCGGCGAGCGGACCATCTGCTAGGGATGCGGCGGGGATGAGGCCCCGGGCGGGCGGCGTCGGTGCGGCGCCGTCCGCCCGCTCTGTTAGGATGGCCCCATGGATACCGATGACGAGCTCTCGCGCTACCTCGACGCGCTGCGCCGCGATGACTGCTACCGCGTGGACGCGGTCTACAAGCAGGGTCGCCTCGAGCGCACGGAGCGCGTCTTCTTCGTGGGGTCCAACGGTTCCGAGCTGGGGCCCCTTGTGCGCAAGGTCATCCGGGCTGACTCCGGGCTGGGCGCGGCCTACGAGCTGGTGCTCGCGGCCCAGCGTCGCGGCGTGCGGCTGGCGCACCTCCCGCGGTTGGTGGAGTGCCACCGCCGCGACGACGACCTCGTGGTGGTCATGGAGCACGTCCCCGGCGAGACGCTCGACGCCGTTGTGGGGCGCGCCGCGGGCGCCGGCGCGCGGCTCGAGCTCACGGCCCGCGTGTTCCCGGACCTCTGCGACGCGGTGAGCGAGCTCCACGAGCGCCTCGGCGCCCCCATCGTCCACCGCGACCTCAAGCCGAGCAACGTCATGGTCTCGGAGGGCGGCGTCACCCTCATCGACCTGGGCATCGCTCGCACCTGGCGCGAGGGGGCCGAGCAGGACACCACGCACTTCGGCACGCGCGCCTACGCGCCGCCCGAGCAGTTCGGCTTCGGTCAGACGAGCGTCCAGAGCGACGTCTACGCGCTCGGGATGGTGCTGCTGTTCTGCCTCACGGGTCGGGAGCCGTTGGCGCGCGACCGCGAGGCCGGGTTCGCGGACGCGGGCCTGCCGGACGCGCTGCGCGCCGTGGTCGTCCGCGCGACGGAGCTCGACCCCGCTCAGCGCTACGCCTCGGCCCGCGAGCTGCGAGACGCGTTCGCCGCGGCGCTGGGCGCGGGGGCCGAGAAGAGCGCGGGGGCCGAGAGGGGCGTGCCGCCCGTCCCGCTCGCGTCCCCGGCACCCGACCCCGAGCCGCCGACGTTCGAGCCCGAGCACCGGGGCCCCTCCGCCCTCGGCGTACGGCTCGCCCGCGTGCCCGGCTGGATAGGAGCGCTCTGGGACGTGGCCGTCCTGGGCGTGACGGCGGTGCTCGTGGTCGGCTGCGTGATGGCGGTCGTGGAGCCCTCGCCGTCCAACGCCTCCTGGCCCACGTGGTATCTCGTCGTCACCTACGTCGTCCTCATGGTGCCGCTCTTCCTGATAGTCGGCTACTTGCTGCTCGACCGGCGACCCCTGCGCCGCGAGATCCCCGCGCTGGCCCGTCTCACCGTGGGTCGCGAGACCCGCGCGGGTCTTCTCGCCATCGGGGCCATCCTCGCGGTGTGGGCTCTGATCTCGGTGGCGGCTCAGCCGGCGTAACGGTTACCGCAGCGCGCGGATCTCGGCCTCGAGCACGGCGACGTCGCCGGTGAAGTGGAACGCGCGCATGCCGGCGACGCGCGCGCCCTCGCAGTTGTCGGCGTTGTCGTCCACGAACAGGCACGTGGCGGGGTCGAGGTAGTAGCGACGACACAGCAGCTCGTAGATGGCCGGGTCGGGCTTCATCAGCCGCTCCATGCCCGAGACCAGGTAGCCGTCCAGGTATGACATCGCCGGCATGTGGTTGAGCTGCTCCATGATGCGCGTGGACGCGTTGGAGAGCAGGTAGAGGCCGTAGCCCTCGCGCTTGAGCCGGATGGCGAGCTCGTTGGTGGCCTCGAGGGGAGCGGAGTGCTCCGGCCAGTGCGCGATGCAGTCGGCGAGGTTGGGGTGCAGGCGCTCGGGCAGGTGGGCGCGGGCGTAGCGGGCCATGGTCTCGTGGCTGATGGTGCCGGAGTCCAGCAGCGTCCAGAGCGGCGAGCCAAAGAGCGCGGCGTTGAGGGCCGCGGCGTCCTCGGGCGTGTCCGTGAACTGAGCCGAGAAGTACGGTCCGTCGAAGTTCATGAGCACGCCGCCCATGTCAAAGACGACGTTGGTGACGGGCGTGTCCATGGTGGCCTCCTTGCCTCGGCGATATCGGCAGCATAGCACGGCCGGCCAGCCGCCGCGCGGGCGCCATCTTGCGTCCTGCGATGGCCGCTTACCTCCGGTTGCGTACACTTCTTCGGGTTACGTATACAGTTGCAATCCTGATTTCTTCCCACAAAGCGAGAAGCCCCAGCTCATAGGCCCGTCCCCACATATATCAAAAGTTGAATAGTGTACGTACCCGCTGCGTGTGTACGTATCCGTTAGGCAACGAGAACTTGGTTCTCCTGCCTGAACTGCTCATAGTGCAGAGCGAGAAGATCCTCATTGGGGGCGAGTTCGGGCGACGAGGTTGCCCGCAGCCGTTGATGATTGAGGTGTGCATAATCGGTGCCCGCAAGGCGCCCGCTGAGCCTGACGGCGTGAGTGTCCGGCTCAACTGATATGAGATACGCGTCATAGAGAAGGTGCAAATCGGCCCGCAGAAGGATGCCGTTCTGAACAATCTGCGACTTGCGCCCTCGATACGGATTGATGTGCGCGGCCTGCAAGACGGCACTGACGTCGGTTCCTGAGATTGCGCAGGCTCCGCCGTATGCACTGAGCAGCGCGTCGCGGAAGCGGCTCTGCTGCTCGCGTCTGACCTGCTGAACGGTCACGATGCGTCTCTCGTCGGAACCGTCATACTCAATCATGACCTGCTGGTCGTCGGTTGAGAGCTCATCAAATCCCTGAGCCAGGAACGCTCCGGAGGACTCGGTCGCAAGCGAGACGGGTCCGTGTAAGGTGAACATGCGCGTGACGCTGTTGTACCGTTCGATGAAGGCGAGGCCCAGAACACGGTAGCCCCCCGCTTCGCGGACCATGACGCCAACGGGCACTCCGTCGTCGAGGCAGTTCATGAGGGCGACGTTGTAGCCTTGGCTCAGATCGGACCCCTGGTGGGCGGCGTAGTCGAAGATCCAGGTCCCGTCAGCGAGGTGGATGGGCCTCCTGTCGTCGTAGCGTCCGCCGCCACTCGAATGGACCGAGAGGGCGTACCTTCTCCCACCGTCGTAGGTGACGTGCGCCGTTCCGGGAACATAGATGCCCGAGTCCCTGCTCAACGGGATGGGCGTTCGTGGCTTGCGCTCCATGCGGTGAGGGAGACGAGAGATCTTCTCGCCCGCGTTTGCGATGAACCACTCGTAGCAGGGGACAAACTGTGCCGGCACGAGCTTCTCGGCACGGGCAAGCGAGGGGAGAAGCACGGGGCACTCATGGACGAATTGGGTTGGCATGCTCCTCCTCTCCGCGGATGGATCGATTATACGGCTGATGGATGCTCGACCGCATGGCGTCCCGTCCCCGTGATACACTGGCCCCACGCTCCGACGAGAGGAAAAACCATGGCTGACGTGCTCTTTGTTGAGTATCCCAAGTGCAGCACCTGCAAGCGGGCCAAGGCGTGGCTGGACGCGCACGGCGTCTCGTACACGGACCGCCACATCGTTGAGGACAACCCCACGGCCGCCGAGCTGGCCACCTGGCAGGAGCGCTCCGGGCTGCCCGTCCGCCGCTTCTTCAACACGAGCGGCCGGCTCTACCGCGAGCGCAACATCAAGGCGCAGCTCGACGCCGGCCTGTCCGACGCGGACGCGTTCGCGTTGCTCGCCGAGGACGGCATGCTCGTCAAGCGCCCGATCGTGGTAGGCGAGGACTTCGTGCTTGTGGGCTTCCGCGAGCCGGAGTGGGAGGCCGCGCTGTGCTGACGACCCGCGAGTTCTGTGCCGAGAACATGACGCTCGTGCCCGCCGCGGTGGCCGCCGGGGCGGCGCGCGTGGAGCTCTGCGACAACCTCGCCGTGGGCGGCACCACGCCCAGCTACGGGGTCATCCGTGCGGCGGTGGCGCACGCGCGCAAGACGGGCACCAAGGTCATGTGCATGGTGCGGCCGCGCGGCGGCGACTTCGAGTACACCGCTGCCGAGGCGGCTATGATGTGCGACGACCTGCTCATGGCCAAGCGCCTGGGCGTGGACGGCGTGGTCTTCGGCTGCCTGAGGGACGGTCGGCTGGATCGCGAGCTCACCGCCGAGCTCGTCCGGCTGGCCCACGATCCCTCGGCCGAGGCGCCGCATGGCGTGGCCGTGACCTTCCACATGGCCTTTGATGCGCTCGCGCCCACCGACCAGCTCGAGGCCATCGACTGGCTGGCCGACCAGGGCGTCGAGCGCATCCTCACCCACGGGGGTCCCGCCGGCACGCCCGTCGCGGACAACCTCGGGCGCCTGCGCGCGTACGTAGAGCGCGCCGCGGGGCGTCTCACCATCCTGCCCGGCGGCGGCATCACCTGGGAGAACGCGGAGGACGTGGCCGCGGCGCTCGACGTGGCCGAGGTGCACGGCACCAAGATCGTGCGGGTGGCGTAGGTGCCGCGCCCGCGTCGCCAGACGGGCTTCGCTCAGGTCACGCCCAACCTGGGGGAGCACCTGGATCGCGAGGACCTTCTCGCCGCGCTGCGCGCGCCGGACGCCCGCGTGGAGAACACGACCCTCAGCGGCCTCGAGCTCGCGGAGGTCTCGGCCGACGGCACGGGCTTCTCGAACGTGGCCTTTCGCGGCTGCACGTTCGAGTGGGTGGACCTCAGCGGCTGCACGTTTTCCGACGTGCTGTTCTCGGGCTGCCGGTTCGTGCGCTGCGAGATGGGGCGCTCGTGGCTCAACCATGTGGACTTCCACTCGTGCTCGGCGCCGGGTCTGAGCTTTGCCAAGGGGCGGTTCACCGGCGTGTCGTTTGAGGACTGCCAGCTCAGCTACGTCGACCTCTCGGAGGCCACGGTCGACCGCCTGGCTGCGAGCGAGACGAACCTCATGGAGGCGACCCTGCACCAGACGCGCCTGCGCCACGTGTCGCTGGACCGCTGCGACCTCACGCGCGCGACGTTCTTCCGTACGAGCCTCGAGGGAATCGACCTCTCGTCATGCGAGATCGCGGGCATCCGCGTCTCGAGTGACCTGCGCGAGCTGCGCGGCGCCATCATTGACGAGGGCCAGGCCGCGGAGCTCATAGGGCTTCTTGGTGTCCGCATCAAGGAGGATGAGTGACGGCCGACGCAAGCGATAATGCGCCTGCGCGACCGCGGTCAAAGGGGCCGGCCCGTTTTGTCTGTAGTTTATCGGGGCGCGTCCAACTACAGACAAAAAATCGCTCGCAAACGCGCTGGTAGAAAAAATGGCACCCCTCGGGTGATACTTGAGGGGTGCCGCATAAACTACAGACAAAATGAAATCCGGGCGCGGAACGTCCCAGCGGCCTAGCTCAGCGGCGCCATCTGCGCGGGGAGGTCGCCCACGAGCGGGCGCATGTAGGCCATGAGCTCGTCGCCCACGCCCATGCCGTCCGCGGAGATCCACTCGCTGGGGACGTTGCGCACCTGGTTGGCGACAGACGCCACGTCGACCAGGGCCGTCCGCACCTCGTAGGGGCTGTCCGAGACGCGCTCGAGGGCGCACATCTTGCCGGTCTCGCCGGCAAACGCGACCTCGACGGCGGCGTGCCCGAGGTCGTAGGCCTCGTCGAGGTCGACCCGGCTCGCCGCGTAGCTCGCGCAACGCTGGAGGGTGGAGAGCTCGATGGCGCGGGTCTTGCAGCCCAGCCGCTGCTTGGTGAGGGCGGCGAGGTAGCGGCTCGCGCCCGAGAGCGCGGCGAGGTGGCCGAACTCGTCCACGCCCGCCTGCGAGGACGCTCGCTCGCAGATCAGCGCGCCGTCCGGCGTGCGCACGCCCTCGCTCACGGCCACCATGACGGTGTTCTTGCGCTCGCAGATCCCGGCGATGCGCTCGACGAGCACGTCCTCGTCGAGGGGCACCTCGGGGAGCAGCACCAGGTCGGGCGTCGCGAGGGCGAGCGCGCTCGAGGCGGTGAGCCAGCCGGCGTCGCGCCCCATGATCTCGACGAACGAGATGCTCTTGAGGTTGTAGACGTCCGCGTCGTAGGCAAGCTCGTTCATCGTGGTGGCCACGAAGCGCGCCGCGCTGCCGTAGCCGGGCGTGTGGTCGGTGCCCACGAGGTCGTTGTCGATGGTCTTGGGCACGCCGATGAAGCGGATGTCGCTGCCCACGGAGCTGCCGTAGGCGGCGAGCTTGGCGATGGTGTCCATGGAGTCGTTGCCGCCGATGTAGAGCACGGCGGTGGCGCCCACCTCGTCGAAGCGCTCGAAGAGCCGCTCAAAGACCTCGGTGTCGCGCGTGGGGTCGGGGAGCTTGTAGCGGCAGCTGCCCAGCCAGCTGGCGGGCGTCTGGCGCAGCAGGTCGATGTCGACCCTGCTCATGAACGCCTCGTCCAGGCGCACGTGGCAGCCGTCGAGAAACCCCTGGATGCCGTAGCGCATGCCCTCGACGCGCGCGCCCTCGAAGATGCCCGCGGCGATCACGCCCGCGAGGCTCGAGTTGATGGCGGCGGTGGGTCCGCCCGACTGCCCGACCAGCACGCACTTCTCGACTGCCATGACGCTCCCTTCACGTGGACCTGCGTGCAAGGATAACGCACGCGACGAGAAAAGCGCCCCGGACCCTGGGGCCCGGGGCGCGAGCGGCGACCGGCGGACGGGCGCCTGCTACGCGAGGTTGTAGAAGGCCGCGCGGCCGAGGTACTCGGCGGAGTCGCCGAGCGCGTCCTCGATGCGCAGGAGCTGGTTGTACTTGGCCACGCGGTCGGTGCGCGCCGGGGCGCCGGTCTTGATCTGGCCGGCGTTGGTGGCCACGGCGAGGTCGGCGATCGTGGTGTCCTCGGTCTCGCCGGAGCGGTGGCTCACCACGGCGGCGTAGCCCGCGCGCTTGGCGGTCTCGATGGCGTCGAGGGTCTCGGTGAGCGTGCCGATCTGGTTGACCTTGATGAGGATGGCGTTGGCGGCGCCGAGCTCGATGCCGCGGCGCAGGCGCGCCGTGTTGGTGACAAAGAGGTCGTCGCCCACGAGCTGGACCTTCTTGCCCAGGCGCTCGGTGAGCTTGACCCAGCCGTCCCAGTCCTCCTCGGCCAGGCCGTCCTCGATGGAGACGATCGGGTACTTCTCCACGAGCTCGGCCCAGTAGTCCACCATCTCGTCCGACGTGAGGGTGCGGCCCTCGCCCTTGAGCTCGTACCTGCCGGTCTCGCGGTTGTAGCACTCGGAGGTGGCGGGGTCCATCGCGAACATGAAGTCCTCGCCCGGCTTGAAGCCCGCGGCCTCCACGGCCTCCATCAGGTAGACGAACGGCTCGGCGTTGGTCTTGAGGTCGGGCGCGAAGCCGCCCTCGTCGCCGACGCCGGTGGAGAGGCCGGCGGCCTTGAGGGTGTCCTTGAGCGTGTGGTAGACCTGCGCGCACCACCGAAGGCCGGTCGCGAAGTCGGGCGCGCCCACGGGCATGATCATGAACTCCTGGAAGTCCAAGTTGTTGTCGGCGTGCACGCCGCCGTTCAGGATGTTCATCATCGGGACGGGCAGGGTGTGCGCGTTGGGGCCGCCGAGGTAGGCGTAGAGCGGCAGGCCGGCGGAGGCCGCGGCGGCGCGGGCGATGGCCAGCGAGCAGCCCAGGATTGCATTGGCGCCCAGGCGGCCCTTGTTGGGCGTGCCGTCGGCGGCGATCATGGCCTCGTCGGCGCCGCGCTGGTCGGTGGCCTCGCGGCCCACGAGCACGGCGGCGAGCTCGTCGTTGACGTGGGCGACGGCCTTGAGGACGCCCTTGCCCAGGTAGCGGTCCTTCTCGCCGTCGCGCAGCTCGACGGCCTCGAACTCGCCGGTCGAGGCGCCGGACGGGACGATGGCGCGTCCGACCGAGCCGTCCTCGAGCGTGACCTCCACCTCGACGGTGGGGTTGCCGCGGGAGTCGAGGACCTCGCGGCCGTGAACCTTGGTGATCTTGCTCATGGCATGCCTTTCTGTTTGATAAGGCTAACTTTGCATGATTGTAGTATACCCAACCTAACTTTTGTCATGCGCGGCGGACCGGGCGGCATGGCGAGCGGCGAGAAGCCCGCGCGCCCGCGGCGACGTGGCCCGACGCGAGCGACGCGCATGCTATCCTCGTCTCAACAACGGACGCGGCTGGTCGTAGGGGGCGCCCGCCGCCATCGACGGGGAGGTACCCATGGGAGCGTTCTTCGGCGCCGTCTCGCACCGCGACGTGGCACTCGACGTGTTCTTTGGCGTGGACTACCACTCGCACCTCGGCACGCGGCGCGCCGGCATGGTCACGTGCCGCGCGGGCGGCGGCTTCAACCGCCAGATCCACTCGATCGAGAACACGCCGTTCCGCACCAAGTTCGAGCACGACCTGCCCAGCCTCGGCGGCACCTGCGGCATGGGCTGCATCTCCGACAACGACCCGCAGCCGCTGCTCGTCCGCTCCCACCTGGGCGTCTACGCGATCTCAACGGTGGGCGCGGTGGCCAACCTCGACGCGCTCGTGGCGCGCTTCGAGGGCGAGGGGCACCAGTTCATGGCCATGGGCTCCGGCGCGGTCAATGTCAACGAGCTCGTGGCGGCGCTCATCAACACCCAGGACAATCTCGTCGACGGCATCCGCTACGCGCAGGACTCGATCGAGGGCTCGCTCACGCTGCTCATCATGACCGAGGCCGGCGAGCTCATCGCCGCGCGCGACGCCCGCGGCCGCCTGCCCGTGCTCATCGGTCGCGACGACGACGGCTACTGCGTGACCTTTGAGTCCTTTGCGTACGGCAAGCTCGGTTACGTGGACGAGCACGAGCTCGGCCCCGCCGAGATCGTACGGATCACCGCGGACGGCTACGAGACGCTCTCCCCGGCGCGCGACGAGATGCGCATCTGCGCGTTCCTCTGGGTCTACTACGGCTATCCCAACTCCACCTACGAGGGCGTCAACGTGGAGGTCATGCGCTATCGCAACGGCGCGATCATGGCCCGCGCCGAGCGTGCCGCCGGGCTTCTCCCCGAGGTGGACTACGTGGCCGGCATGCCCGACAGCGGCCTGCCGCACGGAATCGGCTACGCCACGGAGTCGGGCGTGCCGCTCGCGCGCCCCTTCGTCAAATACACGCCCACCTGGCCGCGCTCGTTCATGCCCGCCAACCAGGAGGTCCGCAATCGCGTGGCCAAGATGAAGCAGATCCCGGTGCCCGAGCTCATCCGCGACAAGCGCCTGCTGCTCGTGGACGACTCCATCGTCCGCGGCACCCAGATGCGCGAGACGATCGACTTCTTGCGCGACACCGGCGCCGCCGAGGTGCACATGCGTTCTGCGTGCCCGCCGATCATGTTTGGCTGCAAGTTCCTGTCGTTCTCGCGCAGTCGCTCGGAGTACGAGCTCATCGCGCGGCGCAAGGTCCGCGAGCTCGAGGGCGACGAGGGCGAGAGGCACCTCGACGAGTACGCCGACGGCCGCTCCGAGCGCGGGCGGTGCCTGCTGCGCTCGATCTGCGAGGAGATGGGCTTCGACTCGCTGGAGTACCAGAGCCTCGACGGCATGCTCGAGGCCATCGGCATCGACCGGAGCAAGGTCTGCACCTACTGCTGGAGCGGACGGGACTAGCGCGCATGTGGAAAAGTGTGGAAAAGGGACTGTCCCTTTTCCACATGCTGGAGGAGGCCATATGGGTCATGTGCTGGTCGCGCTCGGCGTGGTGTCGCTTGTCTATGGGGTCGCTATGGCGGCGCTGTACCCGGCGGGCGGCTTCTTCGTGGTCTGGCTGGCGCTGGGCGCGGCGCTCGCGGCCGCGGGCCTCGTGGAGCGCGTGCGGACGGTGGTGTGCGTCGTCTGCGCTATGGGGCTTCTCGCCGCGTGCGCGATGGGCGCGCGGGTGTGGTCCGCGACCTCGGTGACGCCGCCCGCGGGTCTCGACTACCTGGTGGTGCTGGGCGCTCACGTCAGGTCGGACGGCTCCCCGAGCGAGGCGCTGACGTTTCGGCTTGACGCGGCGCTGGCGTACCTGCGCGACAACCCCGGGACCGTCTGCGTGGTCTCGGGCGGGCAGGGACCCGACGAGGTCCGTCCCGAGGCGGACGTGATGGCGGACTACCTGCTCGAGCATGGCGTGGACGAGGCGCGCGTGCTCCGCGAGGACCGCTCGACCAGTACGGAGGAGAACATCCGCTACTCCGCCGAGCTTCTCGCCGCGCATGGTGACGCTGACGCGATGGTCGGCGTGGTGACCAGCGACTTCCACCTCTATCGGGCGCTGCGCATCGCGCAAAGGGGCGGGCTGCCCGGCGCGTACGGCCTGGCAGCCCGCTCGAACCCGCTCTATCTGCCACACGCCCTCCTGCGCGAGTGCTGCGCCGTCGCGCTGGGCGAGCTCGCCGGGAGCCTCTAGGCGCGCGCGGCCGCCTCGGCGTCCAGGGTCTCGCGGACGGCGAGGATGAACTCGCGCGTCCCCAGCGTGACGGGGTCGGGGAGGGTCGTGATGCGCGCGAGGTCGCCGGTCATGCGGCCGGACTCGATCGTGTGGAGCGTGGCGGCCTCCAGGCGGTCGGCGAAGTCCACGAGCTCGGGCGTTCCGTCCAGCTCGCCGCGCTTGCGCAGCGCGCCGGTCCACGCGAAGATCGTGGCTACCGAGTTGGTAGAGGTGGGCTCGCCCCTCAGGTGCTTGTAGTAGTGACGCTGGACGGTGCCGTGCGCGGCCTCGTACTCGAAGTAGCCGTGCGGGCTCACGAGCACGGAGGTCATCATGGCCAGGCTGCCGAAGGCCGAGCTCAGCATGTCGCTCATGACGTCGCCGTCGTAGTTCTTGCAGGCCCAGATGAAGCCGCCCTCCGACTTCACGACGCGGGCCACGGCGTCGTCGATGAGGGTGTAGAAGTACTCGATGCCCGCCGTCTCGAAGCGCGCCCGGTACTCGGCCTCAAAGAGGTCGGCGAAGATGTCCTTGAAGCGATGGTCGTAGGTCTTGGAGATCGTGTCCTTGGTGGCGAACCAGAGGTCCTGGCTCGTGGACAGCGCGTACTCGAAGCAGCTGCGCGCGAAGCTCTCGATGGAGGCGTCGAGGTTGTGCTGGCCCTGGACCACGCCGGGGCCGTCGAAGACGTGGACGAGCTCGCGGCGCTCGGTGCCGTCGGCGGCGGTGTAGACCAGCTCGACCTTGCCGGGGCCGTCGACGCGCATCTCGGCGTTCTTGTAGACGTCGCCGTAGGCGTGGCGCGCGATCGTGATGGGGCGCTTCCAGGTGGTGACCGTGGGCTCGATGCCCCTGACCACGATGGGGGCGCGGAAGACGGTGCCGTCGAGCAGGGCGCGGATGGTGCCGTTGGGGCTCTTCCACATCTGCTTGAGATCGTACTCCTCCACGCGTGCGGCGTTGGGGGTGATGGTGGCGCACTTCACGGCCACGCCGAGGCGCTTGGTGGCCTCGGCGGAGTCCACCGTGACCTGGTCGTCGGTGGCGTCGCGGTTCTCGAGGCCGAGGTCGTAGTACTCGGTCTTGAGATCCACGTACGGGCAGATGAGCTCGTCCTTGATGATCTGCCAGATGACGCGCGTCATCTCGTCGCCGTCCATCTCGACGAGCGGGGTCTTCATCTCGATCTTGGCCATGCGTGCCTCCCGGGTCGCGTTGGTGAGCGGCACGAATGTAGCACGGCCGCGCGCGGCGCCCGGCGGGCGACGGCGGCTTGAGACGCGCTTGTTACGGGACGCGCGCGGGATTGTGCCACGCCGCCGTGGGGGCGACGCGCGCAGTAGTGCCGTTCGTTACACAAAATCGGAAGTCCGCGTGCAATAGCGCCGTTCCTTACACAGGATTTTTTTGAAAAAGGTGAATACGGATTAAAAGTTGATATATGCCAACTGCGGTTTTCTGCACTGGGGGTCCGCACGGATGTCTGCGGACCCCCAAAACCCTGTGTAAGAAACGGCTCTATTGCGCTGCGAGGGGCTAATTTGTGTAACGAGAGGGCGTATTGCACATCCAGGGGCCTATGGCTGGCGCGGGCGCAGCCAGGAGGGCTGCTCGGAGCCGAGCGCGCGGGCGCAGACGTAGGCGTCCTCGAGGGCGAGCTCGGCCACGCGCGCGTAGGCCCCGTTGACGAGGTCGAGCGCCAGGGCGCGGCCGCCCGCGGGGACGAGCAGGCGCGCCGCGCGGGCGACGGGGTCATAGGCGGCCGTGGAGAGCCGGGGGCTGCGCGCGAGCGCGTCGGTGCCGGGCACGTCAGGGGCGGGGAGCGTCGGGTCAAACAGCCGCAACGCCGGGGGCGCGTTGAGGCCGGCGGGCTTGCCCGGGCCATCGGTGACGAAGCCCTCGAGCTTCCACGGGATGTCGCTCGGCCGCGCCGCGAGGCGGGCGTGGACGGGCAGGCCGTCGGCGGTGAGCAGACCCGTGTCGAAGTCGGCGGACGAGCCATCGTTGGAGACTCGGAGCAGCTCCTGCGAGCTGACGCGGTCGAAGGTCATCGTCAGGTAGCCGCGCAGGATGTCGCGTCCCGGCCCCCAGTCCTCGGGGGCGGCCAGCGCGGCGAGGCGTTCGAGCGCCTCCTCCCAGGAGCCGAGGGCGATCGTCTGGGTGAGCGGTCGACCCGAGGTCAGGGAGCCCCCCCCCCCACCGCTAGTGAGGTGAGGGGCA
>NZ_CBIFYV010000027.1:0-7494 GCF_966187215.1 Thermophilibacter sp. | reverse complement strand
AGGCGCCGCGGTGGGTAGCCCGCCGACGTTGAGGGTTGGCCTGAGGAGTTCGGCGACCCCGGCGACGAGGGCGGGCGCTCGCTCGCGCTGGCCTCGCGGCGCCGCCTCACCGGCAGGAACGACTTCCAGAAGATCGCGCGCTTCCTCTCGGCGCGGGGTTTCGCCCCCGGCCTCTCCGCCGACGTCGCCCGCGAGGTCACACGCGGAGATGAATAGACCGTCTACCTGAGCTTCATTTGACACGCCGCTTACCCGCACGCTACGATTGATGGGCTGCTAGGAGCGCACTCTCGCGCCGGGTCCCGCCCGGTTTGTCTTTTGTCCTTGTTCGTTGCCGACGCACCGCCACATAGGCAGAGGCAGGATGCTCCTCCTGCGGTGGGTTCCGCGGCGCATCGTGCCGCGGTCTCCTGAACGAGCCTGACACACACAACATATGAGGAGCAACCATGGAACTTGCTATCGCAGCGGTGGTCGGCCTCGCGGTCGGCGCCGTGGCCGTCTACCTGATTCTCGCCTCGGGCGCCAACTCCAAGCTCAAGAGTGCCGACGCCCAGCTCGACTCCGCGCGCGAGGAGGCCGAGCGCATCGCGGCCGAGGCGGCGCGCCAGGCGGAGAACGCCAAGAAGGAGGCCGTCCTCGAGGCCAAGGAGGAGATCCTCCAGCTGCGCCAGAACTCGGAGGCCGAGGACAAGAAGCGCAAGGGCGAGCTGCAGACCCTCGAGAACCGCATCATGCAGCGCGAGGAGTCGCTCGATCACAGAAACGACGCGCTCGACCGCCGCGAGCACCAGCTCTCGAGCCTCCAGGGCCAGCTCGACCGCCGCGCGAGCGACCTCGACGAGATGGCAACGCGCCAGACCGCCGAGCTCGAGCGCATCGCCTCGCTCAGCACCGAGGAGGCCCACGCCGAGCTGCTCGAGCGCGTCCGCGCCGAGTCCGTTCGCGACGAGGCGCAGATCCTGCGCGAGTCCGAGCAGCGCGTGCGTGCCCAGGCCGACAAGACCGCGCGCGAGATCATCTCCACGGCCATCCAGCGCTGCGCCGCGGACCAGGCCGGCGAGATCACCGTCACCTCCGTCCACATCCCCTCCGATGACCTCAAGGGCCGCATCATCGGTCGCGAGGGACGCAACATCCGCACCTTCGAGCAGGTCTCGGGCGTCTCGCTCGTCATCGACGACACCCCCGAGACCGTGGTTCTCTCGAGCTTCGACCCGGTCCGCCGCGAGACGGCGCGCGTGGCGCTCGAGAACCTGATCGCCGACGGCCGCATCCACCCGGCGCGCATCGAGGAGCTCTACAAGAAGGCCGAGGCGCTCGTCGCCGAGCGCGTCCGCGAGGCCGGCGAGCAGGCGGCCTTCGACGCCGGCATCCACGACCTGCACCCCGAGCTCGTCAAGACCCTGGGCGCCCTGCGCTACCGCACCTCCTTCGGCCAGAACGTGCTCGCGCACTCCGTGCAGGTCTCGACGCTCTGCGGCATCATGGCCTCCGAGCTCGGGCTCGACGAGGCCCCCGCCAAGCGCGCCGGCCTGCTGCACGACCTCGGCAAGGCGATCGACCACGAGGTTGAGGGACCGCACGCCGTGATCGGCGCCGATCTCGCCCGTCGCTACGGCGAGCGCCCGGAGATCGTCCACGCCATCGAGGCCCACCACGCCGACGTCGACCCCGACACGGTCCTCGACGTCCTGGTCCAGGCGGCCGACGCCATCTCGGCCGCGCGCCCGGGCGCGCGTCGCGAGTCCGCCGAGAGCTACATCAAGCGCCTCGAGAAGCTCGAGGAGATCTCCAACGCCCACGAGGGCGTCGAGCGCACCTACGCGATGCAGGCCGGCCGCGAGCTCCACGTCATGGTCGAGCCCGAGAAGATCTCCGACGCCCAGGCCACGGTGCTCGCGCACGACATCGCCAAGCAGATCGAGGACGAGATGGAGTACCCCGGCCAGGTCCGCGTCGTGGTGATCCGCGAGTCGCGCGCCGTCGACGTGGCGAAGTAGCCCATGGCCGCTGACCTCGCCGACTTCGTCTCTTCGATGGGGGGCGACCGCGCCCTGCGCGTCGAGGAGAACCTCGGCGAGGGCTACGTGCGCCTGCGCGTCGCCGAGGCCGAGCGGCGGCAGGCCATCCATGACATCCGCTGCGTCGAGGACGCCGTCACCGAGATGCTGCGCAACGCGCGCGACGCCGGGGCGCGCCACATCTACGTGGCCACGTCACGCGAGGGCGACGTGCGCACCACGGTGATGCTCGACGACGGCTCCGGCATCCCCGAGGACATGCACGAGCGCGTCTTCGAGGCGCGCGTCACCTCGAAGCTCGAGAGCTACCACATGGACCGCTGGGGCGTCCACGGCCGCGGCATGGCGCTCTTCTCGATCCGGGAGAACGCCGTCTCGGCCGAGGTCTGCGCATCCGCGTCCGGCAAGGGCTCCTCGATCCGCGTGGTGACGGACGCCACCAGGCTCGCCGAGCGCGCAGACCAGTCGAGCTGGCCCGTGCTCGGCACCGACGAGGACGGCGCCGAGACGTGCGTGCGCGGTCCCCACAACATCGTGCGCGCCTGCTGCGAGTTCGCACTCGACCAGCGCTCGTCGTGCGAGGTCTACCTCGGCTCGCCCGCCGAGGTCGCGGCCACCGCCCGCGCCCGCGCGGCGAGCTCGGTGGACGGCGCCGACCTGCTCTTCATCGACTCGCTCGACGAGCTCCCCGTGATCGAGCGGCTGCGCGCCGCGGCCGACGCCACCGAGCTGCGCGAGCAGGCCGTCGCGCTCGGGCTCGAGATGTCCGAGCGCACCGCGCACCGCATCGTCTCCGGGCAGATCAGGCCCCTGCGCAGCGTGCTCGCCCGCCTCGAGCGCCGCGCGGCGCCGGCCTCCTCCCGGCCGCGCGAGGTAGACCTCGCGCGGGACCGCCGCGGGCTCAGGCTCTCGGGCGACGACCTCGAGGAGTTCTCGCGCGCGATGGAGCGGGACTTCTCGCTGCTCGCCGAGCGCTACTACCTCACGCTCGCGCGCGAGCCGCGGGTGCGCGTGTCGCCGAGGCGCGTCACCGTCACCTTCGACCTCGGCAGCGACGACTAGGCGCCCCGCCGCCCTGAAGTACAATCGTTCCCACGCGCCACCCGCGCACGAGCACATGAAACGCATCAGGAGAGAGATTACATGGACTATCTGAAGGTCTCGAGCAAGTCCTCGCCCGCCTCGGTCGCCGGCGCCATAGCGGGGATGGTGAAGGACGGTGTGCCCGTCAACGTCCAGTGCGTGGGCGCCGGCGCGGTCAACCAGGCCGTCAAGGCCGTTGCCATCGCACGGGGCTTCCTGATCCCCACCGGCGTCGACATCTCGTGCGCCCCCACCTTCTCCGACATCGAGATCGGGGGCGAGAGCCGCACCGCCATCCGCATCGCGGTCTACGTGCACCGCATCCCCGCCCCCGCGCCCGAGCGCGCCGGCGAGGCCCCGACGACCGGGGCGGTGCAGGCCTGATGGAGCACCCGCGCGAGCTCGTAGGGCTCACCTACTGCGTCAGGACCTTCGGCTGCCAGATGAACCTCCACGACTCGGAGCGCGTCGCGGGCGTGCTCGAGGAGTGCGGCTGCATCTGCGTGGACGACACCGATGACGCGGACATCGTCGTCTTCATGACCTGCTGCGTGCGCGAGAAGGCCGACCAGCACCTCTACGGCCAGGCCTCCGCGCTCGTGAGCGCGCCGAAGCCCCCCTCCGGGCGGCGCGTGGTCGCCGTGGGCGGCTGCATCGCGCAGCGCGACGGCGCGCGCATCCGCGAGCACATACCGGTGGCCGACGTCGTCTTCGGTACGAGCGCCATCGAGAGCCTGCCGGGCCTTCTCGCTGACGCGCTCGCCGACGGCGGGCGCGAGGCGCACGTGGACACCGTGGAGGAGGGGCGCTCCTTCTCCACGGAGCTGCCGAGCCACCGCGCGAGCGCCTTCCACGCGTGGGTCCCCATCATGACGGGCTGCGACAACTTCTGCACGTACTGCATCGTGCCCCACGTGCGCGGCCGCGAGAAGAGCCGCACCATGGAGGCGATCGTGGGCGAGGTCGAGCGGCTCGTCGCCGACGGCGTGCGCGAGGTCACCCTGCTGGGCCAGAACGTCAACTCCTACGGGCGCAACATCTACGGCGAGCCGCGCTTCGCCGAGCTGCTGCGAAGGGTGGGCGAGACGGGCGTCGAGCGCATACGCTTCACCTCCTCCAACCCCAAGGACCTCTCCGACGACGTCATCGCCGCCATGGCCGAGGTGGACGCGGTGATGCCGCACCTGCACCTCGCGGTCCAGAGCGGCTCGACGCGCGTGCTGCGCGCGATGAACCGACGCTACACGCGCGAGCAGTACCTCGATCTGGTCGCGCGGCTGCGCGCCGCCATCCCCGAGCTCGCCCTCACGACCGACATCATCGTCGGCTTCCCCGGCGAGACCGAGGTGGACTTCGAGGACACGCTCTCGCTCGTGCGCGAGGCGGGCTTCTCGTCCGCCTACACCTTCATCTACTCGCCCCGCCCGGGCACGCCCGCGGCCAAGATGGTCGACGACACGCCCCGCGAGGTCATCCAGGAGCGCTTCGACCGACTCGCGGCGCTCGTGGCCGACCAGGCGCACGAGGCCAACCAGGAGGACCTGGGCCGGCTCGTGGGCGCCCTCGTGGAGGGACCGTCCAAGCGCTCGCCCGACGTCATGGTGGGCCACAGCGAGAAGAACCGGACCGTGCATTTCCCGCTCCCCGAGGGGCGCTCCGCAGACGAGCTCGTCGGGCGCATCGTTGACGTGCGCGTGGAGGAGGCGCGGACGTGGTACCTGCGCGGGAGCGTGGAGGGCGAGCCGCGGTGAGCGCGCAGGCCCCGGGCCCGGTGGTCTGCGTCGTCGGGCCGACGGCGTCGGGGAAGAGCGCCCTCTCCGAGCTCGTGGCCGCCCGCCTCGGCAGCTGCGTGGTCTCCGTCGACGCGATGCAGGTCTATCGGGGCATGGACGTGGGCACGGCCAAGACGCCCGCGGGCGAGCGGCGCGTGCCGCTGCTCATGGTCGACGTGGCCGACGTGCGTGAGAACTACTCCGCTCAGCGCTTCCAGCGCGACGCCCGTGCCTGCGTCGACCGCCTGCTCGGGGAGGGGCGCGTCCCGGTGCTGTGCGGCGGGACGGGCCTCTATCTCAACGCCGTCATAGACGAGATGTCCTTCCCCTCGGGCTCGCGCGACGAGGAGCCCCGCCACGCCTACGAGGCGCTGCTCGCCGAGCGCGGGCCGGCGGCGCTGCACGAGCTTCTCGCCGCGCGCGACCCCGCCAGCGCGGCGCTCATCCACCCCAACAACGCCCGGCGCGTGGTGCGCGCGCTCGAGATGCTCGACGAGGGGACCTCCTACGCAGAGCACCACGAGGGCCTGCACGCGCGCGCGGCCCACTATGACGCGCGCGTCTGGGGCCTCACGATGTCGCGCGAGCGCCTCTACGAGCGCATCGACGCGCGCGTGGACCGCATGATGGGGGAGGGCCTGCTCGACGAGGTGCGCACGCTCGCCGCGCGCGGCCTCTCTCCCGACGTGACGGCGGGACAGGCCATCGGCTACAAGGAGCTGCTCGACGCCCTCGCGGGGCGCTGCGGGCTCGACGAGGCGGTCGAGACGATCAAGCGGCGCACGAGGCGCTACGCCAAGCGCCAGCTCTCGTGGTTCAGGCACGACCCGCGCGTGCGCTGGATTGACCTCGACGCGTGTGACCTCGACGAGGCGTGCGCGCGCATCCTGTCCGACCTGGGACGGGGCGAGGGGAGGGACGAGCGTGGCGCGCTTTAGGCCGCACGACACCGCGCCGGTCCCGGAGCGCGCCATCCTGGTGGGCGTCGAGCTCGGCCGCTCGGAGTGGACGCTCGAGGAGTCGCTCGCCGAGCTCGCGCGCCTCGCCGAGACCGACGGCGCCGAGGTGGTCATGACGCTGACCCAGCGCCTCGACGCGCCGGTGCCCAAGACGTTCATCGGAAGCGGCAAGGTCGAGGAGCTCTGCTCCTACGTGCGCAACCTCCGGGCAGACGTGGTCATCTTCGACGACGAGCTCACACCCTCGCAGCAGGCCAACCTCGAGCGCGCGGTCGGGGAGCCCGTGAAGATCATCGACCGCACGGCGCTCATCCTCGACATCTTCGGCGTGCACGCCCGGACGCGCGAGGGGCGCCTCCAGGTGCAGCTCGCGCAGCTCCAGTACGTGCTCCCGCGCCTGAGGGGCATGTGGAGCCACCTGGTGGGGGAGCAGACGCGCGGCGGCATCGGCAGCCGCTTCGGCCAGGGAGAGAGCCAGCTCGAGGTGGACCGCCGGCTCGTGCGCGCCCGCATCTCCACGCTGCGCCGCGAGCTCGAGCGCCTCGAGCGGCGCCGCGGCGTGCAGAGCAAGGCGCGCTGGGACTCCGGCACCTGGCGCGTGGCCCTCGTGGGCTACACCAACGCGGGCAAGTCCACGCTGCTCAACCGCCTGACGGGCTCGGACGTCTACGCGCGCGACGAGCTCTTCGCGACGCTCGACCCCACCACGCGCGCCCTCACGCTCGAGGAGGGGCGTCGCGTCACCCTGACCGACACGGTCGGCTTCATCCAGAAGCTCCCCACCATGCTCGTCGAGTCGTTCAAGTCCACGCTCGCCGAGGTGCGCGCGGCCGACCTGATCCTCCTGGTGGCGGACGTCTCCGACCCCCACCGCGAGCTCCAGATGCGGGCGGTCCGCTCCGTGCTCGCCGAGATTGGCGCCTCCGACATCCGCACCGTCGAGGTGCTCAACAAGTGCGACCTGGTCGACGAGGCGCAGCTGCGCGACGCGCTCGCCGCGCACCCGGACGCCGAGGTCGTCTCCGCGCGCGAGGGGCGCGGGCTCAGGGGGCTGCTCTATCGCGTCGCGCGCGAGGCGAGTGAGGGAAGCGTCTCGCTCACAGTGCTCGTGCCCTACGAGAAGGGCCTGCTCATGAAGATGGTCCACGAGCGCTGCCAGGTCATGCGCGAGCGCTACGTGCAGGATGGGCTGCTCGCCACCGTCCGCGCCGACGCGCGCATGGCCGCCACACTCGCGCCCTACACGACCAAGGCCGAGGGCGAGGCCTAGCCGAGAAGCGCGCTCAGGAGGGCGCTCGCGGCCAGGATGACGGGCTGGTGGGCCACGTATACGAGAAGCGCGTGGCGACCAATCAGGTTGAGGGGTGCCACGCTCGCCTCGCGGGCCCATGCCGGGTAACCCCTCCGCGCCCACCGCGCGCCCAGGGCGGCGCCGGCGAGGAAGAGCATGAGGTAGGGGAGCAGCGGGTAGTAGTCACCGGAGGCGAAGCCCGGACCAGGGAGGCCCAGCCACGCGAGCCAGGGGGTCCGATAGAGCGCCTCGGGGAGCTCGACTGAGAGCGGACCCAGGCCCACCCGCCCGGACGAAAGGTCCTGGAGGGCGAGGAACGCGACGAACAGGCAGAAGGCCGCAGAGCGGGAGAACAGAGCGGGGGG
>NZ_CBIFYV010000026.1:0-5827 GCF_966187215.1 Thermophilibacter sp. | reverse complement strand
TGGGGCCAACAATGGGGGCCGCGACACCAGCCTCGGGCGCCGCCGCTAGTGGGACAGTGGGAATGGAGTTGTTTCTCACATAGTCGTGGTGGGAAAAACACCTCCGTCCCCATTGTCCCGCCCATTGTCCCAGTCACGCCAGGGCGTCGTCCGCGAGCTCCCGGACCCGCGCGGCGAGCTCGGGGTCGTCGGTCGCGCAGGTGCCGCCGCAGGCCGCGACCATGCGGACGAGCCACGAGCCCCCGTACCACGGCGTCCGCGCGCGCACGGTGCCGTCGCCGCGCGCGGGCTCGACGTCCAGCTCGTGCCAGGGGAGAAGCTCCAGATAGCTCGGGTCCGAGAAGGTCAGGCCCACGGTGCGCGCGGACGCGTGGTCCCCGCGCGGCGACGGCACGGGCCTCTCGCCGGGCTCCGTCTCGCGGACGCCGCCCATGCGGTCCACGCGGAAGGTGCGCTCGCCCGAGCGCCCGAGGTCGAACGCGTCGAGCAGCCAGGCGCCGTCCTCGCAGCGCAGGGCCGTCGGGCGCACCGAGCGCTCGGCAGCCTCGGTCTCGCCGAGGCGGCGGTAGGAGAAGGCGAGGTCCCGGTGACCCGCCAGCGCACGTGCGCAGACGGCGAGCGCGCCGGCCTCGCCCTCGTCCGCGCGGGCGCCTGTGATGCGGCGCGCGAGCCCCTCGTCGACGGGGTCGGCGGCGAGCGCCGACTCGAGCCGCGCGCGCAGGGGGTCGTCCTCGCCCACGCCGAGCCGGTCGAGCGCAGCGGCCAGGGCGAGCGTCTCCGAGCGGGTGAGGCGCAGCGCGCGGCCGCGCGTCCCGTCGCCGCTGACGAGTGCGAGCATCCCGTCGTCCTCGGTGAGGGGCAGCCCGGAGCCGGCCGTGGTGCGGGCCGTGAGCACCAGCGAGAGGAGCTTCTCGGCACGTTCCCGCGAGACCCCGAGACGCGCCGCCACGGCACCCGCGTCGAGCGCGTCCCCGGCCTCCGAGAGGCTGGAGACGAGCGTCACCAGCTCGCGCGCCTCCTCGAGAGAGCCGGGCCTGCCACCGACCCTGCGCGGCTCAGCCATGGGCGAGCACCCCCTCGAGCAGGTCGCGCCAGGAGGACACGAGCCCGTTGGGGCCGACCGGCGCGACCCCCATGGCGACGGCCCAGCACGCGGCCGCGCGCTCGTCGCTCACCGGCACGCGCCAGACCAGCGCGCCTCCCTCGCGCGAGAAGCTCCCCTGCGCCCCCGCCGCGCGCCTGATGTCGGCCTCGCGGTCGTCGGGCACCTCGAAGACGCCCTCGGTCGAGACGGGCCCCATCTGGAAGGGGAGGCGGCGCCAGTCGGCCACCGAGAAGTCCGCGGGCGGCCGGACGCTGACCTTGGGGAGCTCGCGGGCGCGCTCGAAGCGGTCGAGCCGGTACGTGCGCGTGCCGCCCTCGACGGCGCGTCCGTCGCCGTCGAGCCGGCCGGCGACGAGATAGGTCGCGCCACGCAGGCAGAAGAGGCCGTAGGGGGCCAGCGCGCGCTCCGAGCGCCGGCCGCGCGCGTCCACGTAGACGGCCTCGGCGGCATGGCCGGCGGCGAGGCACGAGCGCAGTGCCCGCGCCGCGGCGCTCTCGGGTTCGGTCGGGCTGGCGGGGACGCCGTCGCTCACGGCGAAGGCGCGCGAGAGCTTCGCGAGCGCCAGGCGGAGCTCACCGGCGAGCGGGAAGTCCCCCTGGTCGAGCAGGGGTCGGCAGGCCGCCTCCAGGGCGGCCGCCTCCAGCGGCGAGAGCTCGGCGCCGCCCGCGAACGAGCGGGTCTCGTCTACCTCCCATGCCGACGCCCCGCCGGGGACCGGGCGCTCGGTGACCACGACGCCGCACGCGGCGAGCGCCTCGCGGTCGCGTGCCCAGGCACGGCGGAAGCTGTCCGCCGAGAGGCCCGGGTAGTGGGCCCGCGCGATGTCGGCCGAGCCAACCGGCGCGCGGGCGCTCATGAACTCGAGGGCGAGCGAGCAGATTCTCCTCGCGCGCTCGTCGTCTCTTGAAAGCTCCACGGCCCCTCCCGTCAGGCGCCCCGCTCGCGTCCGTCTGTTGAGTCGTCTGCGTCTTTCCCGCGAAGCCCGAGGACAAGACGTATACTCTTTTGATTGTATGCACGCCGCGCGGCGACGCCCGCGACACTCGCGAAAAGGATGCTCGCATGGCCATGACACACGACTACCTCGACCATCTCAACGAGACGATCGGCATATCCCCCGCAAACAGCCAGGAGGAGCTGCAGGCCGCGCAGGTCGTCGCCGAGCTCATGTCCCGCCACGACGTCGAGCCGCGCGTCGAGGACTTCGAGGCGCCCCTGCTCTCGGGCCTCACGGGCGCCATCCTCTCCGTCGCCATGTTCCTGGGCGTCCTCGTCTCGGGGTTCGGCGCCCTGCCGCTGACCCTCGTCGGCCTCGTCCTGGCCGCGATACCCGCCGTGAGGTCGGTCATGAGGCTCTTCGGGCGCGAGCTTCCGCTGTCGTTCGGGCCGCGGGCGCAGAGCCAGAACGTGGTGGCCGTCCACCGCGCCACCGGCCCGCTCGTGACCAAGGGGAGTCGCACCATCGTGGTGGCGGCCCACTATGACACCCCGCGCGAGAACCTCCTCGTCACCTCCCCCCTGGCGCCCTACCTCACGCTCATCCACAAGGTCCAGGTCCCCTGCTCGTTCGCGGTGCTGCTGTGCGCCTTCGTCCAGCTCCTGGGCTTCCTGCCCAGCCCCGTCCGCATCATCCTGTGGATCGCGGGCATCCTCGCCGCCGTCCCCGCGCTCGTGGTCGCCGTGGGGTCCATCGCGGAGCGCACGGCGGCGTGCACGCTGGGCGCCAACGACAACAAGGCCGCCGTGGCCGCGATGCTCGGCGTCCTCGAGAACGTCCGCCCGAGCGGCGAGAAGCCCCGCGAGCGCCCGGTGGCCCCCGTCGTCGAGGAGCCGACCGCCGAGACCGTCCCGGACGAGGGCGAGGCCCCGGGCGAGGGAGAGCTCGCTGCCGAGGCCGAGCCGGCCACGGCCGCCGCTCCGTACGAGGACGCGGCGCCGGCCGAGCCGGAGCCCGAGGGCGTCCCGGGCGTCCGCCACGGCGCGGAGGTCCTGCGCGCGCTCGGCATCCTGCCCGAGAGCTGCGAGATCGTCTACGAGGCCGTGGGGCGCCCCGCCGGCTCCACCACCGAGATCCCCGTCGCGCGCCCGGCCGCCCCGGTGAGCGAGCCCGAGCCCGCCCCCGCCGACGAGACCGCTTCCGTCGCCGTGCCCGAGCCCCCCGACGAGGTCGCGGCGGAGGCCGCCGACGAGACGGCGCAGACCACGCGCGCCGACCTTCTCGCCTCCGGGCGCTTTGACGAGGGGGTCGAGGAGGGGTACGGCGTCGGTCCCAAGGACACGACCGGCGTCCTGACCCTCGCGGACGACGCCACGGCCGACGAGCTCGAGGCCACGGCTCCCGCGACGCCCGTCCAGCGCCCCGAGGCCCCCAGCGATCCCGAGTGGGGCAAGACGAGCTACCGCCCGCAGCTCTCGAGCGTCGCCCGCCGTGCCTCCCTCTACGACCTGCCCGACCCCTCGGGCGAGGAGGTCGACCCCTTTGACGCGACCGACCCCGGCGCCACGCGCGTCCAGGCTCCCCAGGAGGTCGGACCCGCCCCCGAGCCACTCTCGACGATCGGCCCGGAGGACCTCGACGAGGCCTCCCGCGCCCCGCGGCTCGGCGGCCTGAGGGGCCTGCTCTCCCGCTTCGGGCGGCGTAGGTCCGGCGGTCGCGACGCCGAGGACGACGGCGCCGGCGACGACGGCTCCTGGCGCGGCGGTGCGGCCATGAGGGGCGGCCTGCGCCTCGTGGACGCCGAGGACGATCCCGCCGAGGACGCCCCCACCGACGACGAGCTCCGCGACGCCGTTCTCAAGCTCGGCGACGACGCGCTCATCGCGCACGACATCTGGTTCGTCGCGCTCGGCGGCTCGGCGCTCGACCACGCGGGCATGCGCTCGTTCCTCGCCGCGCACCGCTCAGAGATCCGCGGGTGCTTCGTGGTCAACCTCGACTGCGTGGGCGCCGGCGAGCTCACGGTCCTGCGCAACGAGGGCCTCGAGGAGACGCGCCGCGGCGACCGCCGGATTACGCGCCTGCTCACCGGCGCCGCGTCCGACCTCCACATGGAGCTCGCCCAGGCGCCGCACGACTGGGGCGACACCGACGCCACCCCGGCCATGCGCTCGTCGCTTCGCTCGGTCACGGTCATGGGCCTTGACGAGAACGGTCTGCCCGCCCTCTCGCACACCCCCAACGACGTGCCCGACAACGTGAGCGGCGACCAGGCCGCCGACGTCGCGGCGCTCGTCACCGAGATGATTCGGCGCTCCTAGGAGATCCGTCGGACCCGGTGCCCTAGGGCGCCGCGACGGACAGCGCCCGGCGCCCGGCGTGTCCCACGGCGGGCATGACGGTCCCGCGCGGCTCGTCGCCCCCGCGAAGGCGCGCCCGCGGCAGCGGGGCGCCGTCCCGCGAGCGACGGTCCTCGGACGGTGGCTCGCGCCCGCCCCCGCACGCGCCTCGCATCGATCTTCTCGCCATGTGCCCTCCCGTCGCTCGGTGATGGGAGGGCACACGTTACGCGAGGTCGCTTGCACGAACCTTCCGCCTGGCCGACCGCTGGCTGACGCGTCGCTGACCCGAGGCGCCGCGCACCGGCCGCGTCGTGGGGGCGAGCCCCTCGTCACAACATCGCGCCCGCCGAGCGGCGCCGCGGGGCTCCATCAAACGGACACGGACGCTCAGCGGACCCCGGCGCGCGGGACGGCCTCGAGCGCGCGTCGGACGCGGCGGCCCGCGGTGACGCCCACCGCCGCCTTCACGAGGTCGGGCACCACGAAGGGTAGCACGGCGGACCCCAGCGCCGCCGCGGGGCCCACGCCCAGCACGACCATGAGCTGGATCGTTCCGGCGGCGTAGGACGCGACGAGCACGCAGCCCGCGGCGAGCCACGCCCGTGGCCCGCTCGCGGCCCCAGCGTCCTCGCCGACGACGAGGGCGGCCAGCGCCTCGCCGACGAGGAAGCCCCACAGAAAGCCGCCCGTGGGCCCGGCCAGCACGCCCGGTCCACCCTGCATGCCCGAGAAGACCGGCAGGCCCGCCGCACCCAGGAGCAGGTAGACGGCAACCGACGTCACGGCCGCCCGCCCGCCGAGCGCCACCGGCAGCAGCGCGAGCACGAGCGTCTGGAGCGTGAACGGCACCGGGCCCAGCGCGAGGCTCACCGCCGCGCTCACGGCCAGCAGCGCGACCGCCACCCCGCACCTCGTGACGTTGCCAACGGACATGTGAACCTCCCGTCTCGTCCTTCTCGCCAGAGTATGGACGATGGCGACGTCGCCGCGTCCGCCAAGACGGCAACGCGCCCGCACATCCCCACATTCCCAAACCCTCCCTCAACAACACGCAAAAACTGACATTCATAAACCTTAATCCAGCAAATATATGAATATGAAATCATATTTTGCGGGTTAAATGGACGGCGCGACCAAGGCTGTCCGCCCGCCGTCCGCCCGCCGCGCGCGCAAATCGCCGCCGCCGACGGGATGCGGCTTGCCCCGGCGCCGCGCGGACGGGTATACTTCCCTCGCATGCGGGCATCGCCAAGTGGTAAGGCATCAGCTTCCCAAGCTGACACTCGCGGGTTCGAGTCCCGTTGCCCTCTCCATGACTCCACGGGCCCTCCGGGGCCCTTTTTCGTGCGCGGCCCTTCGCCGCGCGCCGAGCGAAAGGACCACCGTGCCCACCCTCCCCATGACCGACGCCGAGTGCCTCTGCGCGACCGATGCGCTCTCCGA
>NZ_CBIFYV010000025.1:0-13381 GCF_966187215.1 Thermophilibacter sp. | reverse complement strand
TGGGGGTGCGGACGAAAAGTTGGACGCCCGAGGCGTCCGGGACGGAGGTCCGCATGTACCGGGAAGACGACAGGCAGGCCATAGTCGAGCTGTTCAGGGAGTCCGGGATGGCGCCCGGGAGGTTCGCCCGCGAGTCCGGGCTCGTCTCGGAGAGCGCCCTGAGGGGCTGGCTCGCCGGGTCCCCGCGCGTGGGCTGGCACCCGCCGTATACTGTGGCGCAGAGGGCCGAGGCCGCCCGCAGGGCGCTCGCCGGGGAGGACCCGGCGGCCGTCGCCGCCGGCCTCGGCTGCCACCCGGAGACCGTGCGCGGCTGGGCCCGCGCCGCGAGGAGGGAGGGGGCCGTGTCCCTCGCGTCCCGCCGCGACCTCGAGGTCGCCACGCCGCCGCCCGCGGACCCCGCCGACCTCGAGGCCCTGAGGGCGGAGAACCGGGCGCTCAGGCTCGAGCTCGCCCGGGCCGAGGCGGTGTTGGACGTCCTAAAAGGAGGCGCCCCCGGCCGGGGGCCGGAGGGCCTGACGTCGGCCGAGAGGGCTGAGGTCGCCGACGCCCTGAGGGGCGAGTTCGGCCTCCGCGACGCCCTGGCGGCCGCCGGGCTGGCGCGCAGCACCTACTACTACCAGCGCGCCCGCCGCTCGGCGCCCGACCGGCTCGCCCCGCTGCGGGCCCGGCTGAGGGCCCTGTTCGAGGAGGGCCGGCGCACCTGGGGCTACAGGACCCTGTGGGCGCGGCTCAGGGCCGACCCGTCCGACCCCGTGAGGGTCTCGGAGAAGGTCGTGAGGAGGGTCATGCGCGAGGAGGGGCTCGTGGTCCGCTACCTGCGCGCCCCGTCGCGCTGGAGCAGCTACGAGGGGGAGACCTCGCCCGCGCCGCCGAACCTGCCCCTGCGCCCCGACGGCTCCCACGACTTCTCGGCCGCCCGCCCCAACGAGCTGTGGGTCACGGACGTCACCATGTTCACGATCGGCTCCGGCAGGTGCTGGCTCTCGCCGGTCGTGGACTGCTTCGACGGCAGGGTCGTCGCCTGGTCGCTCTCGGAGAGCCCGGACGCGCGCATGTCCGAGTCCATGCTCGAGGCCGCCTGCGCGACCCTGGCCCCGGGCGAGGCCCCGGTCCTGCACACCGACCGCGGCTGCCACTACCGCTGGCCGGGCTGGGCGGAGATCTGCGAGCGCCACGGCGTCGTGAGGAGCATGTCCCGCAAGGGCCGCAGCCCCGACAACGCCGCGGCGGAGGGCTTCTTCGGGAGGCTGAAGCAGGAGTTCTTCCACGGCAGGGACTGGTCGGGCGTCGGCTTCGGCGAGTTCTCCGCGCTGCTCGCCGGCTACCTCGAGTACTACAACTCGCGCAGGATCAAGCGCTCGCTCGGCTGGAGGAGCCCCGACCAGTACCGGAGGGACCTGGGGCTCGCCGCGTAGTGTCCAAGAATATGTCCGCACCCCCCGTGGCCCACAAAAGCGGCATCTGTGTGCCATCGGCCGACACACGGCGACAAAGGGCCAGGTAAGGTGCGCCCGTGCGGACACAGTTGTCGAATTGCTCGTCATCTGTGTCCGCACGGGCACCCAAAAGCGTCTTTTGCGGGCCGCGACCACACACATGCGGCATCTGTGTGCCCGCGCGGCGAGAAGGGCGCGGCACGCGAGAGAATAACGCGCAGAATAAAGCACAACTTTCTATATCAGCAGGCCAAAATAACGCGCATGTCCGATTCTGCGCGTTAATCGGGCCCCGGCGAGCGGGGCGAGAAGGGCGCCGGTCGAGAAGGGCGACGCGCACGCAAGAGGCCGTCGGGGCGCGCAGGGCGCCCCGACGGCCGCGACCAGCAGGTTCTTCTCGCCCGCTACCTGCCGACGACCACGAGGTCGTGGGTGCTCTGGGTGAAGGGCTCGTAGCCGTCCTCGGTCACGAGGCCGAAGTCCTCCAGGCGGATGCCGAAGCGGCCCGGGATGTAGGCGCCGGGCTCCACCGTGACCACCGCGCCCGCGGGGATCGGCTGGTCCCAGCGACGGTTGAAGTTGGGCCGCTCGTGGATCTGGATACCCACGCCGTGGCCGAGGCCGTGCACGAAGACGCAGTCCTCGAAGCCCTCGCCGCAGATCGTGTCGACGGCGAGCTGGTGGATGTCGCGGCCGATGACCCCGGCGCGGATGGCGGCCTCGCAGGTCTCGTTGGCCTTGCGCACGGCGTCGTAGACGGCGCGCTGCTCGGCGCTCGGCTCGCCCACGGCCACGGTGCGGGTCATGTCGGCGTGGTAGTCGTGGTAGAGCGCGCCGTAGTCCATGACGATGAGGTCGCCCTCCCCGACCACGTAGGGGCCGGGCTGGGCGTGCGGGTTGGCCCCGTTGGGGCCGGCCGCGATGATCGTGCCGAACGAGAGGCCGTCGGCGCCGTGGCTGAGCATGTAGTTCTCGAGCTCCGCGCGAATCTGCTGCTCGGTCATGCCGGGCTTGATGTAGGCGCAGATGTGGTCGAAGGCCTCGTCGGTGATGCGCTGGGCCTCGCGCATGAGCGCGACCTCCTCGGCGTCCTTGACCATGCGCAGGTCGCAGATGTCGCCGTGCAGGCGCGGGGTGAGCGCCGCCACGCCCGCGCGGTCGAGCTCCACGAGGAGCTCGTCATAGAACGCGAGGTCGCAGGTGTCCTCCACGGCCACCACGCGGCTGCGCGTCTCGCGCACGCGCGCGGCCGCCCACGCCGGGGCGTCCACGATCTCCATGTCGAGCCGCCAGGCGCAGTCCGCGCCCAGGCGCTCGACGAAGGTGTTGTAGTAGCGCGAGTCGGTGTGCAGCCACAGGCCGTCGGCGGTCACGAACGCCGTGTGGGCCACCTCGTCGTCGAAGGTGCGCTCGGCGCCGGTGAGCCAGCGCAGGTCGGGGTTGTTGCGCAGGATCACGGCGTCGTAGCCACGCTCCGCCATCAGGGCGCGCAGGCGCTCCACGCGCCCGGCGCAGGCCGTTGCATCTGCCATCTTGGTTCCTTTCTCTCAGGTGGGACAGGGGGTGACCGAGGGGAGGGTCGTGACGAGTGGGGCGCGAAGGTCCCGGGGCGGCCGCTAGTCGCTCGGGCGGGAGCCGCACCAGGCCGCGGCGTGCTCGGCGAGCAGCTCGTCGGTCACCACCGAGAGGCGGGTGCGGCCGAGCGCGCGGGGCAGCGCGAGCATGAGCCGGTTGGTGCGCCGGTAGCGCTCCTCGCGCAGGCCGCGCGCGAGGTCGTCCGGGCTCACCCGCGCGCGGGCCGTGTCGAGGCCGAGGCGCGCGAGCAGGTCGTCGATCGTGAGCATCTCGTCGATCTCGAGCGAGCCGAGCGCCACCGAGAGTCGCGAGGCGAACCGGATGCCGTCGGCCAGCGCCGTGCTCGGCGCGACCTCGGGGGCCAGGGCGCGCAGCACGTGCGCGAACGTGGTGCCGAGCTCGAGCGACTGGCGCGTGGCGGCCGACGCCGACGAGGCGACCTTGCCGCGCATCCGGACGCTGTCCTGGAAGCGCTCCGCGACCGCGGCCGCGTCGCCCGAGACCAGCCCGTCGACGCCGTCCCAGAGCCGCCCGAAGGTGCGGTCGGACTCGCAGCAGGCGGTCTGCGCCATGAGCGCGCGGGCGAGAAGGGCCGGCTCGCTCTTGGGGTCGCAGGCGAGAAGGGCCTCGTCCACGGCCAGGTAGCGCGCCATGCCGTCCTGCGCGACCATGCGCGGCAGGCCGGCGGCGTCGAGCGCGCGCGGCGTCACGGCCGAGGCCAGCGCGCTCGCGAGGTCGGTGGGGACGAGCGCCAGCGGCACGCCGCCGCACCAGGTGGAGCAGGCGAACGACGCCATCGAGAGCGTCTCGCGGCCGCCCACGGCCACCACCACGTCGTCGCTCGTCACGCGCGCCTCGCCGAGAAGGGCGTCCAGCGCGAGCGCCGCCTCCATGCTGCAGGCGCGCTCGGCGAGCTCGATCGGGCGCACCTCGAACCCCTCGGCCGAGAGGTTGTCGCGCAGCGCGGACACCGCGTCGTCGGGCGCGCCCGGCTCGCTCACGAGCGCGCAGGCGTGGGGCCGCCCAGCCGAGGTCCTGAGCACGTGCGCGAGCGCGGGGAGCGCGCCGGCGCCGACGCGCAGGTCGAGCGAGGCGGCGCGCATGCTGACCCACTGCCGCGCCGGGCGCGGGGCGACCTCGGGGTCGGGCGAGGGCGCCGGGGCGGCCGCCGCGGGCTCGGGCGCCTCCCCCGCGACGGTCGCCTCCCCCGCGACCGGGGCCTCCCCCGCCGCGTCCCTCTCGCCGCCGGTCTCCGCGAGCTTCTCGTCGCTCATAGCAGGCCCCTCTCCCAGAGCAGCTGGCCGGCGTCGGTGGCCACCTGCTCGAACGTCTTGTTGCGGATGTCGATCGTGATGTCGGCCGCCGCCTCGTAGAGCGGGCGGCGGTGACGGTAGACCCGGGCCGCGTGATCGGCCGTGCCCAGGTCGGGCCGGAGCTCGGGGCGCCTGATCTGGCGCAGGGAGTCGGCGAGGTCGCCGTCGAGGAAGACCACGGTGCCCATCTCGTGCATGAGCGCGCAGTTCTCAGGGCGCTCGACGATGCCGCCGCCGCAGCTCACGAGCAGCGACTTGCGCGACGCGAGGCGGCGCAGCTGCTCGGTCTCGGCGTCGCGGAAGCGAGCCTCGCCCTCCTCGGCGAAGATCTGCGCGACCGAGCGGCCGAGCGCGCGCTCGACCATGCGGTCGGTATCGACGTGCGGGCGGTGGAACAGCGAGCCGAGGTTGCGCGCGAGCGTCGACTTGCCCGCGCCGAGGAACCCCACGAAGAAGAGGTGGTCGCACCCGTCGTGCACCACGTATCCCGAACCCGCTGACACCGCACCTCCCTTGCTCGCACTGGCCCCTGATTCTAGCAGGGCGCGCCCGCGCGGGCCCCGCTGCCACGAAATGGCAACGTTCGGCCGGCCGCGGGCCGCTCCCCTACTCGCCGTCGAAGGTGACGCCGCGCAGGGCCAGGCGCTCGAAGACGCGGAAGACGTGCGTGTACCAGAGGTCGCTTCTCGACTGCGGGCGCACGAGCACCGTGCGCACCCCGGCGAGGTTGCCGGCCGCGACGTCGGTGAAGACCTGGTCACCGATCATGACGGTCTCGTCCGGGCGCGCCGAGAAGCGCCGCATCGCGCGGCGCAGCGCGAGCGGCGACGGCTTCATCGCGTGGTCCACGAAGTCCACCCCCAGCTCGCGCGCCGACCGGCTCACCTGGGAGGTGTGGAAGTTGTTGGAGACCAGGCACAGCTCCAGGCCCGCCGCGCGGGCGCGGCCGAGCCACGCCGCCACGTCGGCCGGGGCGGCCTCGGCGTCGCGCGGGACGCAGGTGTTGTCACGGTCCAGGAGCACCAGGCGCACGCCGCCCGCCACCAGCTCGTCAACGCTGACCAGCGGCAGCGCGGCCACGTAGCGGCTCGCTCGGAAGAGGCCCATCGCTCTCCCCCCTACGAGTACGCCCGCATGTGCTCGTCGTAGGTCTCGGAGAACTGCGCCGTGTCGGAGGTGATGTAGAAGTAGTAGTAGCTCGTGTCGGCGGGCTCCATCGCGGCCTGGACCGAGGCGAGGCTCGGCGAGCAGATCGGCGTGGGCGTGAGCCCGTCGCGCAGGTTGGTGTTGTAGGGGTCGTCGAGGGTGTTGATCTCGTCGGCGGTGGCCGCGCGGCCCAGCGAGTAGGTCAGCGTGGCGTCGCTCTGCAGGCGCATGCCCGCGGCGAGGCGGTTGTAGAAGACCGAGGCCACCTGCGGGCGCTGCTCGTCGGTCACGGCCTCGCGCTCCACGATCGAGGCCATCGTCAGCACGTCGTAGCCGTCCACCTCGATGCCGTAGCGCGAGGAGAGCGCCGCGGCGGCCGCGTCGAGGTCGAGCGGGCCGACCTCGGCCTGGTACTGGTCGAGCATCGCGCGAATCACGGTGTCGGCGTCCACGCTCTGCGCGCCGGAGAAGTCGTAGGTCTTGGGGAAGAGGAACCCCTCGAGCGAGTCGTCGGCCGCGGCGGAGAGGAACGCGTAGTCGGCCGCGTAGTTGGAGGCCTTGGCCTGGGCGAGGAAGTCGTCCGCCGAGATGCCGAGGGAGTCCTGGACCGCCTGGGCGACCTGGGAGACGGTGTAGCCCTCCGGAACGGTCAGCGTGGCCGTGGAGGCGTTGGGGCCGGTGGTGAGCAGCTCGATGATGTCGGTGTCGTCGGTGCCCGCGACGACGCGGTACGAGCCGCTCTTGATCAGCGACTCGGACTCGGTGCGGCGGATCTCGGAGAGAAACGCGCTCTGGTCGTCGATGAGGCCGTTGTCGTAGAGAATCTGGGCCACCGCGCCGGCCCCGGAGCCGTCCGGCACGGTGAAGGTGACCTCGGTGCCGTCCGCCACGGCCGGGCGGTCCCCGGCGTCGCCCGACGGGAGCAGCGCCGGAACGAGCACGAAGGCCACGAGCGCGGCGATCACGAGCGTCCCCGCCACGGCGATCGCCGCGAGCGGCACGCGGCGGCGACGCTGGGAGGAGGAGACGGCGCGCGCCCGGTGGGTGGCGCCGCGGCGCGCGGAGGCGCGGCGCGTGGCGTCGGCGGTGCGGCGCGAGACGCGGCCGGTGCCCACGGTGCCCGTCGCGCCGGGGCGCGGCGCGGGGGCGTGGGACGAGGCGGTGCGACCGGACGGGCGGGCGCCCGTCGAGAAGTGCGAGCCCCCGTGCCGGGGGGAGCTGCCGTTGTGTGCGGCCATCGTTGCCCTTCAGCTCTGCCTGGCGTCCAGCCAGGACTGCAGGAACAGGGAGGCGGCTACCATGTCGACCCTGCCGCGCATGGAGCGCTCGGAGAGGCCCTGCTCCCTCAGGATACGCTTGGCTTCCGCCGACGAGAGGCGCTCGTCGGCAAACTCCAGCGGAAGTCCGCAGGACTCGGCGATCCTTTGCGCCTGCTCCTTGATGCGCGCGGCCTGGGGTCCCTCCTCGCCCGCCATCGTGCGGGGCAGCCCGCAGACGAGAAGCTCGGGCTCCCAGTCCTCGAGCACGCGGCGGAAGCTCCGCGCGTGCGCGAGCACCTCCGCGGCGGGCAGGACGCAGACCGGCGAGGCCACGCGCCCGGCGGGGTCGCTCACGGCCACGCCGACGCGGACCTCGCCGATGTCGAGGGCGAGCGCGCGCACTAGATGCCGAGCGCCTCGCGGGCGGCGTCGAGCGCGGCGTCGATGCCGGAGGCGTCGGAGCCGCCAGCCTGCGCCATGTTGGGCCGGCCGCCGCCGCGGCCGCCCACCAGGCCCGCGATCCGCTTGATGACGTCGCCGGCCGAGAAGCCCGCGGCCACGGCGGCGTCGGTGCCGCCGGCGAGCAGGGCCACCTTGCCGTCGGGCGTGGCGGAGGCGATCACGCACGCCACGGGCTCGCCGCCCGCCGCGTCGCGGATGCCGTCCCAGGCCGAGCGCATCTCCTTGCCGCCGAGCCCCTCCAGGCGCGCGACCACGGCCTTGTAGCCGTCGAGCTGGACCGCGCCGGACCACGCGGCGGCCACCTGGTTGGAGCCGGCGCCCGTGGTGGCCGCCTCGAGCGCCTTGCGGGACTCGTGCAGCTCGCGCTGGAGCGCCGCCGCGCGCTCGGCCACGTCGGCCGGGCGGCACCTGAGCTCGCGGGCGGCCTCGTCGAGGGCGAGCAGGCGCTCGTCCACGTACTCGATCGCGCCCATCGAGGTCACGGCCTCGATGCGGCGGGCGTTGGAGCCCACCGAGCTCTCGGAGACGATCTTGAACAGGCCGAGGTCGGCGGTGTTGCGGGCGTGCGTGCCGCCGCAGAGCTCGCGCGAGAAGGGCGCGTCGGACTCGCCGGTGGAGACCACGCGGACCACGTCGCCGTACTTCTCGCCGAAGAGCGCCACGGCGCCGGAGGCCTTGGCCTCCTCGAGGCCCATGACGCGGGTCACGATGGGCTCGGCCGCGAAGATCTCGGCGTTGACCATGCCCTCGATGCGGGCGAGCTCGTCGGTCGTGACGGCCTCGAAGTGCGTGAAGTCGAAGCGCAGGCGGTCGGGGGCCACGAGCGAGCCGGCCTGGCTCACGTGGTCGCCGAGCACGCGCTTGAGCGCGGCGTCGAGCAGGTGGGTGGCGGTGTGGTTGCGACGGATGAGCTCGCGGCGGCCGGCGTCGATCGCGGCCGTGACCTCGTCGCCCACGGCCAGCTCGCCCTCCTCGACCGTGGCCTCGTGGGCGTAGAGGCCGCCCTTGGCCTTGGTGTCGGTGACGCGCAGGCGCGCGCCGCTCGCCGTGATGACGCCGGTGTCGCCCACCTGGCCGCCCATCTCGGCGTAGAACGGCGTGGCGTCGAGCACGACCTCGACCTCGTCGCCCGCGCCGGCGCGCTCCACGGAGGCGCCGTCCGCCACGATGGCCAGCACGCGCGCGGCGGACTCGTTGGCGTCGTAGCCGCGGAACTCGGTGGCGGGCAGGGTGTCGGAGAGCTCGGTCCACACGTCGTTGAAGGTGCCCCAGGCGTCGCGGTTGGCCGAGGCGCGGGCGCGCTCGCGCTGCTCCGTCATGCAGGCGTCGAAGGCGTCCATGTCCACCTCGTGGCCGGCGGCCGCGCAGATCTCGCGGGTGAGGTCGATGGGGAAGCCGTAGGTGTCGTGCAGCTTGAAGGCCACGGCGCCGGGCAGCGCGGCGCCCTCGGCCAGGCCCTCGAGCTCGTTGGCGAGGCTCTCCTCGCCCGCCGCGAGGGTGGCGCCGAAGCGCTCCTCCTCGGCCGCGACGATGCCCTCGATCAGCGAGCGGTTCTCGACGATGGCCGGGTAGACGTCGCCCATGAGGCGGCAGACCTCGTCGACGTAGGTGGTGAGGAAGGCGCCCTCGATGCCGAGGAGGCGCCCGTGGTAGACGGCGCGGCGCAGGAGGCGGCGCAGCACGTAGCCGCGGCCCTCGTTGCCCGGCAGGATGCCGTCGCCGATCATGAACGTGACGGCGCGGGCGTGGTCGGCCACGATGCGCAGGGACCGGTCGGCCGCCTCGTCGTCGCCGTAGGAGCGGCCCGACAGGCGCGCGCCCACCGCGATGAGGCCCTGGAGCAGGTCGCCGTCATAGTTGGTCGACTTGTGCTGCATGATGGCCGCGATGCGCTCGAGGCCCATGCCGGTGTCGATGTTCTTGTGCGGCAGGTCCGGCATCGAGCCGTCCTCCTGCCGGTCGTACTGCGTGAAGACGAGGTTCCAGAACTCGAGGAAGCGATTGCAGTCGTCGCAGCCGGGGCCGCACGTGGGCTTGCCGCAGCCGAACTCCTCGCCCTGGTCGAAGTAGATCTCGGAGCACGGGCCGCACGGGCCGGTGGGACCGGCCGCCCAGAAGTTGTCGTCGGCGCCCAGGCGGCTGATGTGGTCGTACGGGACGCCCTGCGCGTGCCACAGCTCGATGGCCTCGTCGTCGTCCTCGAAGACGGTCATGTAGAGGCGGTCCTTGGGCAGCCCCAGGTGCTCCGGGCTCGTGATGAAGTCATAGGCCCAGGCGATGGCGTCGGCCTTGGTGTAGCCGCCGAAGCTGAAGTTGCCGAGCATCTCGAAGAAGCTGAGGTGCGTGGCGTCGCCGATGTTGTCGATGTCGTTGGTGCGCAGGCACTTCTGGCACGAGCAGGCGCCGATCTCGGCCATGGTGCGCTTGCCCTGGTAGTACTCCTTGAACTGGTTCATGCCCGCGTTGGTCAGCAGAAGCGACGGGTCGTCCGGCACCAGCGACGAGGACGGGCACAGCTTGCAGCCCTTCTCCTCGAAGAAGCGCAGGAAGTCCTCGCGGATCTCGGCGGTGGTCATGGTCTTGTAGTCGGCGGTGCTCATGGGTCTCCCCCGGGTCGGGTGCGTGGGTCTCAAACCGTCTCAGTATAGCGCGACTGCCGCCGCCCCACCCGCCCGCCGGGCTTCTCCCCAACAATCCTCAGTTGCGCGTGGAGACGCGGCCCGTCCCCGGCCGACGGAAAGCGTCAGGGGACCGCACCTCTGCGGTTGGCATGCGGCGAGCTGACGCTTCTGACGAGAAAAGCGTCCGGAAGCCGCACCTCAACGGTTGGGATGCGGACTCCGGACGGCATCGAGGCGGAAAGCGTCAGGTTGCCGCACGTCAGCGGGCGGCGGGGTCGTCGTCCCTCTCGCCCGCGCCCTTCTCGGCGTCCGGCGCGCCGACCCGCTCGTCGGCGGGGACGGCGGGCTCGGTCAGGTCCTCGTCGTCGCCGTGGAGGCGCGCGAGGTCCGCGAGCAGGCGCGAGCGCGCGATGAAGGTGTCGTCGTCGAGGGCGTCGAAGGCGGGCATCGGCCGACCGTCGGGGCGCGAGAAGGGCGTGCCGTCGAAGAGCGCCCCGTCGCGCGAGACGATGCGCCGGCCCGTGTGCGTCTCGAAGTAGTAGACGAACAGCCCCTTGATGGCCGCCGTGAGCGGCACGGCCAGCACCATGCCCACGGGCCCGCCCAGGCAGCCGCCGATGATGATGCCCACGAGCGACAGCGCCGGGTGGATCTTCACCGAGTTGCTCATCACGACCGGCGAGATCACGTTGTCGGTGACGTTCTGGGCCACCACGGTGACGACCAGCGTCCAGAACGCGATGACGGGGCTGGCGAGCAGGCCCAGCAGCACCGCCGAGATCGACGAGAGGAACGGTCCCACCACCGGCACGAAGTGCAGGACGAACGTGGCGATGCCGAGAAGCCCAGCGTAGGGGTGGCCGATCAGCGCCAGGGCGGCGCCCACGAGCGCGCCGTTGACCAGCGACGTGATGAGCGTGCCGCGCATGTAGCCGCCCACCGAGCGCGACAGCACCGCGAAGGTCAGCACCACGTCCTCGTCGTGGTCGGGACCGGCGATGACCGCGATCTCGCGCATGATCTTGGGGTAGTCGAGCGCGAACCAGTAGGCCAGGATGAGGCCGAGGAAGATCGTGACCAGGTGCCCCGCCGCGTCGGCGAGGTTGGCCACCAGGCCGGACGAGAGCTGGCGGGCGAGGTCGGAGGCCATGGAGGTGCCGGCGTCCGACAGCACCGAGACCAGGCCGTTGACCAGGGCCTGGACGTTGCCGCCGGTGCCCGAGGTGCCGAGCGCGTCCCACAGCGCCTCGAGCATGTCCTGCAGCTGCGAGACGTACGTCGGCACGCTCCGCAAAAGCGTCATGAGCTCGCGCAGAAACGGCCCCACGAACATCGCGAGGACCACGACGACGGCCGCCGCGACCGCCAGCAGCGACAGCAGTGCCGCCAGGCCGCGCGGCAGGCGCCGCTCCTCGAGCCAGTTGGTGAGCGGGCTGCAGACGAAGCCCACGACGGCGCCCACGAGCAGGAGCTCAACGGCCTGCCCCACGATGGCGAGCCCGCGGATCGCGAGCGCGAACAGCGCGATCGCGCCCACGAGCGCCCAGGCGACCACGGCGCGCGTGCGCCAGGTGGCGTAGCGGTCCCACGGGGAGCGCGTCACGGCCCCTCCTCCCCCGGCGGGCTAGGCGCGCGCGTCGGCCGCGCGGCCCCCCGGCTCGATCTTGTCCTGAAGCCGGCGGAGCGTCCGGCGCAGCAGGCGCGAGACCTGCACCTGCGAGACGCCCAGGCGCTCGGCGATCTGCACCTGCGTGAGCCCGTCCACGAAGCGCATGCGGATGACGTCGCGCTCGCGCGGCGAGAAGTCCGCGATGGCGTCCTCGAGGACCATGCGGTCGTCCGAGGAGGCGAGGTCCTCGTCCTCGGTGGCGTAGTGGTCGATGACCGCGGGGGCGTCCTCGTCGTCCGAGGAGCCGCCGCCCTCGAGCGGCACGGAGCTGTAGGCGCTCGACGACTCCATCGCCTCGAGCACCTCGTCGACCGAGACGCCCAGGCGCGCGGCGATCTCGTCGACCGAGGGGCTGCGCTGCAGCTCGGTCGTCAGGTCGTCGGTGGCCTGCGTGACCTTGGCCGAGAGCTCCTGCAGGCGGCGCGGCACGCGCACCGACCAGCCCTTGTCGCGGAAGTGGCGCTTGATCTCGCCCATGATCGTGGGCGTGGCGTAGGTGGTGAACTCTAGGCCGCGCGACGGGTCGAAGCGGTCGATGGCCTTGATCAGGCCGATGGTGCCCACCTGCACGAGGTCGTCGAGCGACTCGCCGCGGTTCTTGAACTTGGACGCGAGGAAGCGCACGAGGTTGAGGTGGCTCACGATCAGCTGGTCGCGCGCCTCGGCGTCGCCCTCCTGCTTGTAGCGGCGGAAGAGCTCGTGCGTGCGTTCCTTGTCCCACGCGGGGCGGCCGGCCGGCACGCGAAGCGGCGCGCGGGCCGGCGTCGGCTGCTGCGCGCGGGCCCTACTCGTCATGGGACCCCGCTCGTCGGGCGAGGTGCAGCGTGGCGCCGTCGTCGGAGACGCCGAACTCGTCGCAGACGGCGCCGAGCAGGGCGCGCGCCAGCTCGATCGAGTCGTCGTCCGGACGGGCGGCGCCCAGCGAGAAGTCCATGGCCATGCGGCCCGCGCCCAGCGAGAAGCTCACGTCCACCCGCTCGGGGGCGGAGGCGCAGCTGTAGACGAAGCCCTCCTCCGCGATCATGCGGACGTCCTCGACGTCCTCGACGCTCATGTCGCAGCCCACGGCGAGGGCCGCCGCCGTCATGCGCACCGAACGGGCGAACGCCGCCTCGGCCGGCACGCTGAGCCGTGCGTGCTTCTCGCTCATCAGTCCTCCTTCTGGGGCTCGGCGCTGGCGGCGGGGGCCTCCTCGTCCGTGGCCCGCGCGTCACCGGCGACCGCGCCGTAGTCGACGTAGCGCTCCTCGCCGCGGGCGTCGTCGGCGGGGGCGGGCGGCTCGGGCGCGGCGGCGCCGTCGAGCTTGGGCGCGCGCTCGGAGGCCGGGGTCTCGCCGCGCAGGCGCGAGACCACGCCGGCCACGCCGGAGGCCGCGCTCTCGGCCACGCCCCTCACGGCGTCGGTGACGCTCGAGGCGGCGCCCGAGACCGACGAGACGTCGCCGAGGATGCCGTTCAGGCGCGCGAGCGACTCGTCGGCGGTGCCCACGGCGCCCTCGGTGCGCTCGAGCAGCGGCGTCACGCGCTTGGCCGCGGGCTCCAGCTCGTCGGCGATGCCGTCGAGCTTGGCCACCACGGGCTGCGCCTGCTCGATCACCTCGGTGGCCGACGAGGTCAGCTTGTCGATGTCGCGGCGCGCGGAGCGCATGGTGAGCGCGACCTCCACGACGGCCCACACGCCCACGCAGACCAGCACGACCAGCGCGACGGGCAGAATCTGTTCCATGACGCCCCCTCAGACGACGGTGCTCTCTGGGCCATTCTACCCGACCGCGCCGCGGCCATACCCGCGTGCGCCTCAGCGGTCGGTGCCGTGGAAACGGGGACGAGGGGGGGGTGGGGGAGGGATCGGGGAGGGGAAAAAGAAAATGACCACGCCCCTCCCTATAATCTGCACTATG
>NZ_CBIFYV010000024.1:0-3802 GCF_966187215.1 Thermophilibacter sp. | reverse complement strand
GCCGTTGGCGTCGATGTCGAAGGTGACCTCGATCTGCGGCACGCCGCGGCGCGCGGCCGGGATGCCGGTGAGCTGGAACTTGCCGAGGGACTTGTTGTCCGCGGCCATCTCGCGCTCGCCCTGCAGGACGTTGATCTCGACGGACGTCTGGTTGTCGGCGGCCGTGGAGTAGATCTCGGTCTTGGAGGTCGGGATCGTGGTATTGCGGTCGATCATCTTGGTCATGACGCCGCCCATGGTCTCGACGCCGAGCGACAGCGGGGTGACGTCGAGCAGCAGGATGCCCGAGACGTCGCCGGTGAGCACGCCGCCCTGGACGGCCGCACCGTCGGCGACGACCTCGTCCGGGTTCACGGACATGTTGGGCTGCTTGCCGGTCATCTGCTTGACGAGCTCCTGCACGGCGGGCATGCGGCTCGAGCCGCCCACGAGGATGACCTCGTTGACGTCAGAGATCTGCAGGTTGGCGTCGCGCAGCGCCTTGGTGACGGGCTCCTTGCAGCGGTCGAGCAGGTCGCGCGTGATGCGCTCGAACTCGGCGCGGGTCAGCGTGTAGTCGAGGTGCTTGGGGCCGGTGGCGTCGGCGGTGATGAACGGCAGGTTGATCTGGGCCTGCTGGGCGCTCGAGAGCTCCTTCTTGGCGTTCTCCGCGGCCTCCTTCAGGCGCTGCAGGGCCATCGGGTCCTTGCGCAGGTCGATGCCGTTGTCGGACTGGAACTTGTCGGCCAGCCAGTCGATGACGCGCTGGTCCCAGTCGTCGCCGCCGAGGTGGTTGTCGCCGTTGGTGGCCAGGACCTCGACCACGCCGTCGGCGAGGTCGAGCAGCGAGACGTCGAAGGTGCCGCCGCCGAGGTCGAACACGAGGACCTTCTGGTCGATGCCCTTCTTGTCGAGACCGTAGGCCAGCGCGGCGGCCGTGGGCTCGTTGACGATGCGCTGGACGTTGAGGCCGGCGATCTTGCCGGCGTCTTTGGTGGCCTGGCGCTGAGCGTCGTTGAAGTAGGCCGGGACGGTGATGACCGCGTCGGTGACCGGCTCGCCGAGGTACTTCTCGGCGTCCGCCTTCATCTTGGAGAGAATCATGGCGCTGATCTGCTCGGGGGTGAAGTCCTCACCGTCGATCTCGACGACGGCGCGGTTGCCGGTGCCGCTCTTGACCTTGTACGGGACGGTCTTGAGCTCGGAGGTCACCTCGTCGTAGCGGCGGCCCATGAAGCGCTTGATCGAGAAGACCGTGTTGGTGGGGTTGGTGACGGCCTGGTTCTTGGCCGCCTTGCCGACGATGCGGTCGCCGTCGGCGCGGAAGCCCACGACGGACGGGGTGGTGCGGTCGCCCTCGGCGTTGACGATAATCGTGGGCTCGCCGCCCTCGAGGACCGCCATCGCGGAGTTGGTGGTGCCGAGGTCGATGCCGAGAATCTTGCCCATGGTTGCTCTCCCTTTCCTGCACCGGGCGGGATGCCCGGGTCGCGTCATTTCCTCTGTACGATGGAGTTTATCCCCCGTGCGTCTTGATTCTATACATAATCTAAGTCTTCACACATTAGATTTTTTGACGCGCGCGTTGTAGGGGGCAGGATATGGGGGGTTTCTCGCCGGGCGGGGTGGGTTGTGCGGAAAATAGCATGCACTTCTCAGCAAACCTGAAAATATTATCTGGCGTTTTGTCAAATTCATAAAACCAAATGCATGCTAATTGTCCACACATCGCGCCCGCACGTCGACCCGACGACCCTCTAGGCCGCCCGCGATCCTCTACAGAAGCCGGTGCTCGAAGCGGCCACCCTCGTAGACGCCGTAGCTGGCCGAACCGTCCTTGGGGATGCCCACCGAGCCGGGATTGAAAACCCAGCTGCCTGGATGCGCGTCGCTGCGCTCGCTGACCTTGATGTGGGTGTGGCCGTAGACCAGAGCGGCGCGCTCGGGCAGCGCGGGCCAGCGGTCGACGCTGTTGTGGTAGCCGGGCCCGTAGACGTGACCGTGCGTGAGGAAGAGCGTGAGGTCGGCGGCCTCGTCGTAGAGGACGTTGTGGTCGGCCATGCAGGGGAAGCCGAGGACCATCTGGTCGACCTCGGCCTCGCAGTTGCCGCGCACGGCGATCACGCGCGGCGCCAGGGAGTTGAGCGCCTCGATGACGCGACGCGGGGCGTAGTCGGACGGGAGATCGTTGCGCGGCCCGTGGTAGAGCAGGTCGCCGAGAAGGACCACGCGGTCGGGGGCCTCGGCCTCGATTGCGGCCATGAGGCGGTCGCAGGCGTCGGCGGCGCCGTGGATGTCAGAGGCGATGACGAGCTTCATGGGGGGCTCCCTTCGCTGCGGCGGCGCGGGGCGCGACGGCACCGCGCGATGCCGTCATTCTAGCGCCGCGCGGGCGTGGGCGACCACGAGGTCGCGGACGGCGGGCAGCTCGGCGAGGGCGTGCGGCCACGGCGTGACGGCGCGGTCCGCGCGCTCCAAGCGGGCGCGCAGGTCAACGAGGACGTCGCGGCGCGCGTGGTGCCCGAGTGCCATGAGCATCGGGGCGAGAAGCGCCGCGCGCTCAGGACGGCCGTCCAGGCGTGCCGCCAGGAGCTCCGGCGCACCCACGAGCACGTCGGGTCGGCCGCGGTCCCGAAGGGCGGCCTCGAGCCGGGCGAGCGTGGCCTCGCAATCCGCCCCGCGGTGCCCCGCGAGCGCGACGATGCGGCCGGCCCGCGCGGGCAGCGCCTCGTCGAGCGCGGCTGCCACGGCGCGCAGGTCCCTCTCGTCCGCGAGCAGGGGCGCGGCGAGCCGCAGCTCCTCGAACCCCGACCCCGCGACGGCGACGTCGGCGGCGCAGGTGCGCTGGAGCCGACCGTCAGCAACGTGCGTCGTCGCCACGAGGACGCGCCGTGCGCCGCGTGCGCACAGGCCCGCCAGCACCTCTGGGACGCTCGCCCCCATGGGACGCCCGCCCGTGCGCGCCCGGACGACCGTCCCGGCGCCGACGGCGGCCGCGAGCTCGCCCGCGAGCGCCGCGATCCCGGCGTCGTCCCGCTCGCCGGACAGACAGCCGGCTATGACCAGGTCCCAGGTCCGCACGCTCGGCGCGCTAGTGGTGGCAGGCGTGCTCGGCGGTCATGGCCGGTAGCTGGCCGGCGGCGGCCATGCGGGCCACGTCGCCCACGCCCGGCGTCTGGTTCTCAAACAGCACGGTGATGCCCGCCTGCTCGAAGCCCATCATCGGGCGCATGCCCATGCCGGCCGCCACGATGGCGTCGATGCCCTCGTTGGCGAGCAGCGCCACCGGACGCATGCAGCCACCCTCCTCGTGGGGAGGGTTGTCAATCACGCTGACGGCGCCGACCTCCCCGTTCTCAACATCCACGACCGTGAAGCAGTCGCAGTGGCCAAAGTGCCCGGACCGCTCGCAGTCCAGGCCGCCCTTGCCCAGCGTCGGGATGGCGATCTTCATAGTTCTCCCCTTTCGGCAACGTGGCACACCTGCCGAACCTACACGCCACGCCGCTGCGCAATAGTACCCTTCGTTACACAAACTCTGGGGCGGCCGTGCAATACCCCGCTTTCTTACACGGGATTCTAGCCGCACCGCCCGCAAACGATAACGTGCGACTGGGCGTTTGCGACGGATTCCGTGGCGCAGCGCACCCTGGAGGTCGAAATTCCTGTGTTAGAAAACGCCCTATTGCACAGCGCCGCGCCCGTTTGTGTAACGAGCGAGCAAATTGCGCACAAATGGGGCCTCGGACATTTCCTTGGACGGGCCTACGCGGCCAGCCCCAGCCGTTTCCTGCGCCCCCTGATCGTGTCGTACACGGTCGCG
>NZ_CBIFYV010000023.1:0-37156 GCF_966187215.1 Thermophilibacter sp. | reverse complement strand
CGCGACGCGTTTTGCGCCGCGGGCCGCGGCCGTTTTCGGCCGTTTTCGGCCCCCGGGTGACGACTATGCACACCCCCGCCGACTATGTACACCCTGCGCCGAGGTGCCATGTACGGCGCCGCAGGTCAGAGAGCGTGCCAGGTCAGGCCGAGCATGGGTGGGGTGTACATAGTCGTCGACGGTGTACATAGTCGGCGCCGGTGCCGCGCCAACGTCGCCCCGCGCGGTGCTTTTGTCCTGTTATATGAGTCGGCGACCCGGGGCTGACTTTTCCCTGAACGCCATATGGGTTAGGATACGAGTGACGGGAGCGTCGGACTATAGGGAGGGGGCTCCGCCATGACACAGCGCCACGCAGCGGAGCGCGTCTCCTCGGTCGCGACCCCGCAATTTGTCGCGGGGGGGGGGCGTCTCAGCTGAGTCCCTCCGGACCGCGCCCGCTCCCTCCGATCTAGCAACATCCCCCACAACTGACACGGACCACCGGTCCTACCTGGTCCTGCGCGCGCCGCGCGGGGCCCGGGCGGCCTGTGCCCGCGCGCTGCGCGCCGGCGCCGCGGACGCCTTCGAGCTCGCGCGCGTCGGCATGCGCCGCGAGGGCGGAACCTGGGTCGCGCGCGCCGAGTCGGTGTGGCCGGGCTACGTGCTGGCCGAGCCGGCGCCCGGCGCGGACCCGGGCGGCCTCGGTGCCGTGGGCGAGCTCACGCCCGCCGAGTCGGCGCTCGTCCGCCGCCTGGGCGGCGCCACGCACGTGGTGCAGGCCTCCCAGGGCCGCATCGTCGGCGGCCGCCTCGTCGTGGACTTCGGCCCGCTCGTGGGCCTGGAGCCCCTTGTCGCAAAAGTCGATCGCCACCGTCGCCTGGCCTGGCTCGAGCCCGAGCCTGGTCGCAGCTTCGCCGTGGGCCTGGAGGTGACGTCCAAGAGCTAGCCGATGCGCCCAGCTGTCTGCGCAGGGCCCACTGGTCAGCGGTCCCTGCGCAGGGAACTGAAGAGCGACCTGCCCGAACATATCTTGCTCCGATGGGGCGGTGCCTGGTGTGGGCCCCGGAGGTGTCAGGAGAGCGAATACGTCTTTCTCGCAAGCCGGTGCCGGATGGGCGGAGCCGTGCGCTTTGTCGCAACGGGCCGGCGGGCAGCAAAGGAGCCGACATGGCGCGTTGGTACGTCGTGCAGGTCGCCACCGGCAAGGAGGCGGCGATGTGCGAGCTCATAGAGCGCGTGGCGCCCGAGGGCGTTCTCGAGGAGTGCTTCACGCCGCGCTACCAGACGCAGAAGAAGGTGCGCGGTGAGTGGATCTACGTGCAGAAGGTACTGTTCCCCGGCTACCTGATAGCCGTGACGGACCGCGTGGACGAGCTCTGGGCTGCGCTGCGCGGCGTGTCCGAGTTCACCCGGCTGCTGAGCGTGGGAGAGGCGTTCGCTCCCCTGAGCGACGAGGACCGCGCCTGGATCAGCGTCTTCACCGAGAGGGGCGCGCGCGTCGTGCCCATGTCGATGGGCGTGATCGAGGGCGACCGCGTGATCGTGACGCAGGGTCCGCTCGTGGGCCGGGAGGCCCTGATCAGGCGCGTGGACCGCAGGCGCTCGATTGCCTACCTGGAGCTCGAGATGTTCGGTCGCACACTGACGACCAAGGTAGGACTGGGGATTGTCGCAAGAAGAAGAGAGCACGCTTAGCGAGAAGGACGCGGCGGGCGAGAGGTTCGTCGCGCCCGCGCCCGACCCGAGCGTGCCCGCGCCCAGGCGCGGCGGGCTGGCCTACCGCGCCGTGAAGCGCGCTTTCGACGTGGTGTTCTCCGGGGCCGTGTGCCTGGTGGGCCTGGTGCCCGCGGCCGTCCTCTGCGCGGTCATCCGCCTGGACTCCCCGGGCCCCGCCATCTTCCGCCAGGAGCGCGTGGGGATGGGCGGCCAGCCGATCCGCATCTACAAGTTCCGCTCCATGTTCGCTGACGCCCACGAGCACCCGGAGCGCTACCTCGACGAGGCCCAGATGGCCCAGTGGGGGCGCGAGCAGAAGGTGGACGGCGACCCGCGCGTGACGCGGGTGGGGCGCGTCCTGCGCCGCACCTCCCTCGACGAGCTGCCCCAGCTCCTGAACGTGCTCAGGGGGGACCTCTCCGTGATAGGGCCGCGCCCGGTGACCGAGGCGGAGACCCGTGAGTTCGGCGACGCCCGCGGCGAGTTCCTCTCGTGCAGGCCCGGCATCACCGGCTGGTGGCAGGTCACCGAGCGAAACGACGCCACCTGGGCCAACGGCCAGCGGCAGCTGCTCGAGCTCTTCTACGTGCGCCACGCGAGCCTCGCGCTCGACGCCCGCATCTTCGTCAGGACCTTCCGTGCCATGGGGAGGGGGAGATGAGCTACGACTTCTCGCGGGGCGGCACCCCGGAGCTGACCATCGCGGTGGCGACCCACAAGCCCTACCGCATGCCGGTGGATCCGATCTACCTGCCCCTGCACGTGGGCACGGCGCTGCACCCCGACGTCTGCCCGGACATGCAGGGAGACGACACCGCGGACTCGATATCGGAGCGGAACCCGTACTACAGCGAGCTCACCGGCCTCTGGTGGCTCTGGAGGAACGTTGAGGCCGATCACAAGGGGCTCGTCCATTACCGGCGCCATCTCGGCAGCCCCGACCGCGCGCGCAGGCGTGCGGAGGACCCCCTCGACCGCGTCGTGACGGGGGAGGAGCTCCTACCATTGCTCGAGCGTCACGGGGTTGTCGTGGCCAGGCGCCGAAGCTACTACATCGAGACCGTTTACGGACACTACGCCCACACCTTCGACGCCCGGCAGTTCGACGAATGTCGGGCCGTGCTGTCCGACTTATCCCCCGAGCACGTCTCCCACTGGGATCGCCTCATGCGCTCCCGTGGGGCGCACATTTTCAACATGTTCGTGATGCGCTCGGACCTGCTGGACGCCTACTGCTCGTGGCTGTTCCCGGTCCTCTTCGAGCTGGAGCGCCGGATCGACCCCGCCTCCTACGACGCCTTCGGCGCCCGCTACCTGGGCAGGGTCTCCGAGCGCCTGCTGGACCCGTGGCTGTGGGCCAACGGGATTACGCCCGCGGAGCTGCCCGTGGTGAGCCCCGAGCCCGTGGACTGGGTCGCCAAGGGCAGGGGGTTCCTGGCGGCCAAGTTCCTCGGCAGGAAGTACGAGAGGAGCTTCTAAATGAAAGGTAGCGTTTTGTCGGCGTCCAAACCGCAGCGCATCCTTCAAGTCCTTCCCGGCGGGCGGTCATACGGTGGCGTTGAGGCTATGCTGTTGAACTACTACCGACATATTGATCGCTCGCAAGTCCAGTTTGACTTCTTAGTTCATTACTCCGAGGAGGGGGCTTGCGATGAAGAAATCCGCAGACTGGGTGGTAAAATATACTATTTAAATGCCAGAAAAAACTGGAATATCGCAGCTTATATTAATGAACTTCGTGAACTGTTCATTAACCATCCTGAATACAAAATAATTCATGGACATATGCCGGGGTTTGCGCCCATCTATTTTAAAGTTGCGGAGAGATGCGGGGTACCGGTGCGTATTGCACACAGCCACGTTACCGGAACCGAGCCAACAGTTAAAGGATTTGTGTTAGATAAGGTAATCAAGCAGATAAAGCATGTTTCAAATGTCCATCTTGCCTGCTCTCGGGCTGCAGGTTCATATATGTTTGGAAATGATTATGCGCTGCTTCCAAATGCAATTGAGACGCAAAGATTTGCATACAATTCAGACGCAAGAGCCAGATTAAGAAAGCAGATTGGTATCGAAGACAGACTTGTTGTGGGTAATATTGGAAGGCTGTCGCCACAGAAGAACCAGCGCTTTTTGATAGAAGTATTTGCTGAGATCAAAAAAAAGTGCCAGAAAGCCGCCCTCCTTATAGCCGGAGCAGGAGAGCTCGAGCATGATCTTCAGAATTATGCAATTACCCTTGGGATGAAAGATTCGGTCTACTTCCTTGGACAAAGGGCTGATGTAGATGAGCTATACAGCGTGTTCGACGTGTTTGTTTTGCCAAGCTTGTTCGAGGGATTTCCGGTGGTTCTCGTCGAAGCACAGGCCAACGGGTGTCCCTGTGTGGCGAGCTCAACAATAACAAATGAGTCCTCTATCTCAAATCTCGTTTCATTTATGTCATTAAATGATGCTCCCGAAAAGTGGGCAAGTTTTATTCTCGAAAAGGCTAGAAGGCGTGACAAAGCACAAATCACATCTGTTGTTCAAAGGGGTTTTGATATATCCAGAACAGCGGGAAAGCTGGCAGCGCTATACAGGCATCTAATTTCGCTTTCCGAGATGGGGCGAGAGCCTAGTTCAGAGGATTGCAATAGTATCTTGTGTTAATAAGAAACGAAAGAAAATCATACCAGATGAACGAGATAGTCTCAATAATTATTCCAGTCTACCAAGTAGAAAAGTATCTAGACGACTGTCTCGAATCAATCATCGGACAGAGTTACGGGGCCCTACAAGTCATACTAATTGACGATGGCTCGATGGATGGAAGTGGAAAAAAATGCGACGAGTGGGCGAAAGCAGACAATCGGATTGAGGTCTATCATCAAAATAATATGGGACTAGCCGCCGCGCGAAATTCGGGCCTGGCCCTCGCGAAAGGTAAGTACATTCTATTTGTTGATTCCGATGATCGAGTTGACAAGACTCTTGTTGAAAAAGCTGTAAAACACATCAACTTAACTGCCTCAGATATTGTGTTTTATAACTATATGTTGCTTGATGATAGAACCGGAAGATTGACTGAACACAAGGAATACTCCGACTTTCCAGCTATTCAGAAGACTTTGCCAGAAAATGCTTTGGGTGACCTTTTTGCTCAGCGTATTCAGAATTACGCATGGATGCATTTAGTGAAAAAAGAGTTATATGACAGAATAGGTTTTCGGTTCCCTGTTGGCCGAACAATGGAAGATATGGCCACGACGTTCTCCGCGATAGGCGCAGCCACTGGAATAGGTTACATAGATGAACCGCTATACTTTTATAGGGTTAGGGGGGGTTCAATATCGAATTCATGGAACTTGACTCTCGCCAATGATGCAGCCATAGCGCTTAGAAAGATGGTTGGCTATACCGAGCATAACTACCCGGCCATGTATGGGGCTTCGGTTAATTATGCAATTAAGTTTATGATCTGGTCCTGGGCGATGCTCCTGCTGGGGTATCCAAAGGGAGCCGAGTCGCTGCGCGAGGAACTGGCAGCACAGACGAATGTAGTCGTTAAGCTGGTGAAAAAAGCGCATTTATCTACTCTAAATATGGAAAATAAGATTAAATATCTTGGTATGAGGACAGGAGCGCTCCGCACCCTACTAATCGTTGCTGGTCGTTTGTCGAGATTGTCGGTGAAACCAGAATAGAGCTGGAGAAGTCCCATGCTATTATATGCTGCTGTATACATCGTAGCCATTTTCTTTGCATTTTGTTCGGATGTCATTGCTGGTACGCTTTCTTTGCCTGTTCGGCTGGGGTTTGTGCAAAGAAAAGTTAGTGGTAATACGGCGCTGTCGTGGGGGATGTTTATAGCCTCAGGCGCAGTCCTATTTTTATTTCGAGGCTTGCGCTGCGGAATTGGAGTAGATTATTTTTATAGCTATGTTCCAAAGTTTAACACCGCATTAGGCGGCCAAGAACTGTGGGGGGAAGCTTTATACAATGCATTTATTGAGCTAGCTGCGGCCATTTCGGGAGATTATAGAGTTTTGTTCATCCTCGACGCTGCGATATCAGTTATTATTTTGTATGCAGCAGTTGCCCTATCAAGGTCATTACGTTGCATATCTGTTGCAGCGTGGTGCTTGGGATATAGCTACATTCGCTCATTTAATATGCAGGCGCAATACATGGCAATCGTGATAGCTATGCTTGGCATAGCTCTATTTCTTTTTTCCAACAAGAGACTCCTTGGGGTACTGATCGTGGTGTTTTCCGCTGGATTTCACCTAGTAAGTGCCGTGTTGATTGTCCCACCTCTGCTTGTTGAATTAATTGATAGGACGAAGAACAAGTCCCGCATATCCCTCGGCGTCTCCCTGCTTCTCCCAATTTGCACGACTGTATTGAGGGGTTATTTACCATTAATACTGCAAGCTATTCTAAGTGGGACTAGATTCGGGTTCTACTTTTATACGAACTATAATACCGACGAAATCTCTGGGTACTTGCTACTCCTTAATTCGGCACTCCTTCTTGCTATGTATTTGGTAATTCTCCATTCAAAGAGGAAGCTAGATGATGTTGCGAGCGCAGCTCTGTTATTTCAGTCGCTTGCCCTATGCTGTTCCATTTTGACGGGCGCCATTCCTCTAGCCTCACGGATAGCCTATTGTTTCATGGCAGTGCATGCACTATTGTTCTGGCCGTTTATTCGCACCGTCTGCGTGGAATCAAAGACTCGTCTTGTATACATTGTCGGAGTAACGGGACTCTTGGCTGCGCTACAGTTTGGATATTTAGCACCTCAGGATACAGATAGGGTTATCCCATATCTCTCTGTATTTGATAGCCAGTCAACTATCCAGTCCGTACAAGAAGAAATATTAAATATTCCAGGGGCGAGAGTCTAGCTTCTGCCTTTGGGTGACTGAAACGCAAGGGAAAACGTAATTGTGGGAGTCGAGTATAAAGACGGAATTAGCGTAATTATCCCAGTTTATAATGGAGAAAAGTTTATTGGACGCTGCTTGGAGAGTCTTGAAGCCCAAGACGTAAAATGTAACTTTGAGATTATTGTCGTAGATAATGCATCGACAGACGGTTCTAGACAAGTTATAGAGCAATTTTCTGAGTTGGATACTCGTATTAAATATATTATGGAGCCAACGAAGGGAGTTTCAGCCGCGAGAAACGCCGGGCTTGATGCAAGCTGCTGCTCTCTCGTTACATTTGTGGACTCGGACGACTATGTGAGTAGTGACTACCTCAGTACGCTTTTAGAGTATCTTGATGACGCGGTGGACTTGGTGGTATCGGAGGCCATTGATGTCGATGAAGACGGATCTGTTCGAAGACTAAATAAAACAAGTCATGTTTTCGACTTTGCCCTTAATGAATCTTATAGTCCTCTAGCTCCATATGGTCACAGTACGGCCTGGGGGGTTCTCTACAGACGAGAGATTGTGGAAGGGATACATTTCAATTCGGACTATACAGTAGGTGAGGATACACTTTTCTATTATGACGCGCTAGAAAAAGCACGATTAGCGCGACACATTCCCTACAGGGGTTATCATTATGTTATACGCGAAGCTTCCGCAGTGCATGACCAAACAGCGGAGCGATATGTATCCGACATCCGCGCTTGGCAAGCAGTTGAGAAGGCTCACTCCCAGAGCGCAATGATGACAAGTATTATTGATGGGTTTACAGTGCAAAGAGCTGCGAGGTGTTATTTATCATATTACGAAGCGTGTAATTGCAGAACGAAATCACTGATTGAAAACCTCCTTAAGAATAGCTGGCTTGATGGTGCCGTCGTGTCCCTGCGTAGGAGACAATTATGGACGTTTAGAGATATCGTGAGGGCACGACTCAGATTGTTAATTCAGTAAGTACGAGCGCACCTGTTCGTCTAATTAATCCCTCTAATTAGTTGGTGGTGTCAATTTGAAAGTTGGAATTCTGACCATTTGCCATACGCTGAACTATGGAGCAGAACTACAGGCATACGCACTAGAGCGCACGATAGAAATGCTTGGCTATGATGTTGAGGTTATTAACTACGAAAATAAGTCAATTATTGATAGGGAATCTGTGCACTTCCCCGCTGTCAAGAAGCTTATTAGACATCCCCTGTCATCGCTGTGCGAAATAATAAGTCTTCCGAAGCGTAAGCAAAGAGAATTAAACTTTAATAGATTTAATAATGAGCATATACGTTTGTCAGCTACGTTTCATAATGCTAGCGAATTTGGAAACATATTCGATACTATAGTTGTGGGAAGCGACCAGGTCTGGAATCTGGAGTGCACGGGCAACGATTTAACGTTCTTTTTGTGCGACGGAATCAATCAGCAAGTGAACAAGGTTTCTTATGCCGCAAGTTTTGGCGGAAGTAGCTTTCCGGCGGCATATTCGAAAGTATGTGGATCTGCGCTTCAGTCGTTCAGCGAGATAAGCGTGCGCGAAGCTACTGGCGCGGGTATCGTAAGTTCATTGTGTGGGCGAGACGCTTCCGTCGTTCTTGATCCTACCCTCCTGCTGGAAAAAAATGAGTGGGAGGCGTTGGCAGACGGTGCGTTTACGGCAGCTGGGGATTACGTTTTCGCTTATATGGTCTCAGAGCGTCAAGAGACTCTTCGCTTCGCAAGAGCTCTGGCCAAAAAAATGAGATGTAAGCTCATTGCTATCGATTGCTATGGATCTCCGCAGCCATTGGATGGGACTGAGTTCAGGCAGGGTGCTGGCCTGGAAGAGTTTATTAGCTTGATAATGGGCGCCAAGGTCGTCGTGACCAGCTCTTTTCATGGCGTCGCTCTCTCCCTTGCTTTGGGCAGCGAGGTCCGTTATTCCCTAGACCACAAGAAGATGAACGCAAACTCAAGGCTTGAAGACATTGCGAGGCTGGCGGGGATTGAGGATCATGAGATCTCCAAGGGTTTTCGCTGTCAGACAATCGATTTTGATGTAGTTAGGAAGCGTCTTGAAAAGAAGCGCGGGGAATCCCGGCGATTCCTTTCTGAGGCACTGCAGCAGATGTGAGTCATTTTTATGACATCATATGCCGCCACTGATATAAGTCAGGATGGATTAGATGAATAATCATTACACATCAGAGCGTAACTTCCAGATGCTCATCGCCCTCATGAGGGCGCACGGGGTCCGTAAGGTGATATGCGATCCGGGGACGACCAACATATCGCTGGTGGCGAGTCTGCAATCTGATTCGTACTTCGAGCTCTACTCCGCAGTCGATGAGCGTTCGGCGGCCTATATGGCTTGCGGCATGGCCGCGGAGTCAGGAGAGCCCGTTGCCATCACCTGTACGGGCGCCACCGCCTCGCGCGATTACATGCCGGGCCTCACGGAGGCCTACTACCGCAAGCTCCCTGTGCTCGCTATCACCGCGATGCAGCACCCGGGCAGGATTGGTCAGCTTGTGCCTCAGGTGATCGACCGGTCGGAGCCACCGCGGGATGTGTGCCGCCTGAGCGTGACGGTGCCCTTTCCCTCATGTGCCGAGGACGAGGCTATGTGCAACAGACGCATCAATGAGGCGCTGCTGGAGCTCACGCGCGACGGCGGCGGCCCGGTGCATGTGAACATAGAGACGAGGTACCCCACTGACTTCTCGGTGAGGGAGCTGCCGCCCGCTCGCGTTATCGAGCGTTACGTCCTCGGTGACGGGCTTCCTGCGGTGCCGGAGGGACGCGTCGCTGTTTTCGTGGGAGCCCATCGGCCCTTTGATGTGGGGGAGACGGCCGCAGTGGAGGCCTTCTGCGACGCATACGGTGCGGTCGTGCTCTGCGACCAGACGAGTAACTACCGCGGTGCTCACAGGGTCCTCGCTCCGCTCGTCTCCAAACAGGATCTTGCGCATCCGGCCTGCTGCCGCCTTGATCTCATCGTTCACATCGGGGAGGTCTCCGGGGCCTACATGGACGTCTCCGCGGGCAGGGTATGGCGTGTTAGCGAGGATGGCGGAATCCGCGACGCGTTCGGTACTCTCACTGACGTGTTTGAGATGCGCGAGCGGGACTTTTTCGAGGTCTACATAGCTGACGTTCCTACGGAGCGTGGTCGGGGCGACGGTCTCATGGGCGAGTGGAGGGAGGCGGACGCCGAGGCACGCTCCAGGATTCCCGAGCTTCCGTTCTCGAACCTGTGGATGGCCAGCCGAGTAGCCCCTGAGCTTCCGGAGGGTTGCGCCCTGCACCTCGGCATCCTCAACACTCTCAGGTCGTGGAACTTCTTCGAGACGCCCGAGTCGGTGACCTGCTGGTCCAACACCGGCGGGTTCGGCATCGACGGCGGTCTCTCAACCGCCCTAGGGGCGGCTCTTGCTTCGCCGGGCAGACTCGTCATTTGTGCGATTGGGGATCTTGCATTCTTCTACGATATGAACGCCATGGGCAACCGGCACCTGCCGGCGAACCTGAGGGTGCTGCTCATCAACAATGGCGTCGGGGCCGAGTTCAGGAACTACTCGCACCTTGCGGCGATGTTCGGAGACGACGCCGACGCTTACATCGCGGCGGCGGGTCACTTCGGCTCCAGGAGTCCTGACTTGGTGCGTCACTACGCGACCGATCTCGGCTGCGAGTACCTCGCGGTAACGGACAAGACCTCCTTCGAAGCAGCGCTGCCGCGCCTTGTTGACCCCGAGCCGCACGACGCGCCGCTGGTCCTCGAGGCCTTCACCGACAGTGCGGACGAGTCGGACGCGCTGAGGCTTATGAGTGGCCTGCTCGCCGATCCAAAGGGGATGGCCAAAGGTGCTGTCAAGAGGGTGCTTGGCGACAGGGGGCTCCGGGCCGTCAAGTCGGTGCTGGGGAGGTAGGAATGGTGGACTCCGTGCGGGGGAGGGCCTTGCTGCTCGGCGGCACTGGGGCCATGGGCTCCCACCTGACGCGTATGCTCGCGCGCGACGGCTGGAATGTCACGGTGACGAGCCGTTCGAATAGGTCTTCAGACAACCCCCGAGTGTCCTACGTCAGGGGTGACGCTCATGATCGGCGCTTCCTTACCGACATGCTCTCCCAGGGCTGGGACGTGGTCGTCGACTTCATGGTCTGGTCGACCGATGCCTTCCGGGGCGTCTGCGACTCCCTGCTCAGCTCGTGCCGACAGTACGTCTTCCTCTCAAGTTACCGTGTCTTTGCCGATTCGCCCGTGATTGACGAACGCTCCCCGAGGCTGCTTGACGTCTCCAACGATGCCGGGTACCTCGCGACCGACGAGTATGCTCTCGCCAAGGCCCGACAGGAGGACTTGCTGAAGACGTCGGAACGGGGGAACTGGACCATCGTCCGCCCAGCGATTACTTACTCTGTCGGTCGCCTGCAACTCTGCACCCTGGAGTGCGGGGATTGGCTCACTTTGGCGCTTGCTGGGCACGCGGTGCCCCTGCCAGCGGAGATGCTCTCGAGGCAGACGACGATGACGTGGGGTGGCGATGTTGCGCTCATGATCTCACGGCTCGTCGAGTCTAAAAGAGCCCTCGGCGAGGACTATGACGTCTGTACCTCTCGACACCAGAGTTGGACGGAGGTCGTCAGGATTTATCGTTCCTTGCTGCCCCTTGAGGTGCGAAAGGTATCGCTGAATGCTTATGAAAGGGCGTGTGGGAGCCCGTGGCAGTGCCGATACGACCGGATGTACAACCGCGTGATGGACAACTCGAAGGTCCTCGCTGCGACGGGACTTACCGAGTCTGACCTTGCTGACCCGGCCGACGGCCTTGCCGCCGCGGCGGTGGATACCTTACGGAGGGGTACCCCTACACCAGCGGGTATGAGGAGGCTGGGTCGCCTCGACCGCCTCGGCGGCGGACTCTTCGGCCCTGCTGCCTACATGCAGGTCGCCAGCGCGTCGTGCACCGGGTACGCTAAGTATCTTGCTGGCAGGCTGATGGGCTAGGAGCGGGGATGGGAAAGTACAGAAACCTCGTCGTCAACACGGCACTCTTCGCCGCGAACGCGGTGGCGACGAAGCTGGTCTCATTCTTCCTTGTCCCGCTCTACACCGCATATATGTCGGCGGGGGAGTACGGCCTCACCGATATGTCGCTCACGGTGATTAGTCTCCTCACACCACTCGTCACGCTGGACGTGGCGGAGGCGGCGGTGCGCTTTATCGTTGGGGACCGGGCGAGGGGCGACCGCTACGCTGCCGTGGCCCTCGGGGTGACGGTCGCCTCGGTCGCGGTGGTGGCCGCGCTCTCGCCGCTGCTCAGCTTTCCCGCCTTCGGCGGGCTGGGCGACTACAGGGGCTGGTTTGTCGCCGCCTACGCAGCGAGCTCCCTTATGACCATGTGCGGTGAGGTCGCCCGCGGCATGGGGGAGGTGAGGCTGATTCCGGTTTGCGCCGGCGCTTCCTCACTCGTGACCCTCGCCTCGGCCGTCCTGCTGATTGCAGCGTCGGACGCGGGTGTCGTCGGCTACTTCGCGTCGGTGACGCTTGGCCCCGCAGTGGCCATCGCAATCTATCTCACGCTTGGAGGACTCGGCACCGCGGTCCTGCGCGGCGCGCGGCAGCTCGCCTCTTCCGCGCGCGACGAGGTTTGGGCGCTCTGCGGGCCCATGCTGCGCTACGCGTTGCCCCTCATTCCCAACTCCCTCTTCTGGTGGCTAGGATCGGGCATCAACCGCCTCTTCATCACTGGGATGCTCGGAATCGCTGCCTCGGGAATGTTCGCCGCGGCATCCAAGGTCCCGAACCTCCTCAACACCGTCTACTCCATCTTCCAGCAGGCCTGGCAGCTCTCGGCCTTCCAGGAGTCGGGGGAGGAGGGGCTCGAGTGCTTCTTCTCCCGCGTCTTCGCGATTGTGCAGGCGGGGATGACGGTGCTGTGCGCAGCGCTCTCCCTTCTCGCGCCTTGGGTCGCAGCGCTGCTCCTAAGGGGCGAGACTTACGACGCCTGGCCGATGATTGCGCCGCTGCTGCTATCAAACCTTTTCAACGTCTTCGCGACGTTCTACGGCACGGTCTACTCCACGACCATGCATACCTCCTTCATCATGAAGACGACGGTGCTGGGCGCGCTCTCCTGCGTGGTGCTGACACCGCTGCTCATCCCCGCCATGGGGACCTACGGGGCCTGCGTGGCCTCGGCGCTTGGGCAGGGCGCCGTCTTCCTCGCCCGCGCCGTAGACTCTAGGAAGTACCTCCGCTTCGACGTGGGCTGGCGATATCTTGTCCCCACCCTGCTCCTGCTTGTCATACAGGCTGTCGTCACTGAGTTACGGCCGGCTTGGTGGCAGGTGGCATCTTTCATCTGCCTTCTTGCCATCATCGCAATCCAAGGGGTGAGGCTACTCGGCGTCCTGCGCTCTGCCGACGGACTCCGGAATCTGCTCGGGCGAGAGAGGGGGTAGTCGTGCCCTCCAAGCAAAGAGACGAGTACTGGGACGCCGTGAAGGGGACCCTCATGCTCCTGGTGGTCTTCGGGCACTTCCTCCAGATCGGTCTCAGTCGGCTCGGGGGGGGGGGTATCCGCTCATAGAGGCGCTTCTGTGCTCAATCTACGTTTTGGTACCGTCAAGATTTTTGCGCACTTTCGGACGGCCCTATAGGCCCGCCTTTCGGTGCGGCCCCTCTTCCGGCAGCGTCACGTCCATGGGCCACGATAACGGAGTTTGAGCACGTGGTGGCAGCTACGTAGGCCTCGAACTTCTCGCCATACTAGGCGCCTAGGAGTGAGGCGGGGATGACCATGGCGGCGTCTTCGCGTGTGTATGAGGGGCTCTCGCGGCTGACGATCACGGCTAGGGATGCAGGCTCGCTGTTTCGTGCGGCCGGGTTCGCGAGTACCTTCCTTCTCAGCGCGAGGAGACTCTTGGCGCCCTCATCCGCCTTGGTGTCGCTCAGCTTGATCTCGATGCCGGCCCATCGTCCGTCGTGCTCCACGATGGCGTCGACCTCGAGCCCGGAGTCGTCTCTGTAGTACGAGAGGGAGTTTCCCAGCCCGCCGTAGGTGGATAGGAAGACTCGCAGGTCACGGATGACGAGGTTTTCGAAGAGCGTCCCGAGCGTCTGCGTGTCTTGCAGAAGCCTGTCGGGCGTCGCTTCCAGAAGCGCTGCCGCAATTGAGGGGTCGCAGAAGTAGCGCTTCGGCTTGACCCTCACACGGGCCTTCGAACGCATGGGGGGGCTCCCAGCCTCTCAGGTTGTCGACGAGCTTGAGGCGCTCGAGGAGCTCGATGTAGCTCGCGATGGTGTCGACGTCGGGGGGCCCTGCTTCCGGCAGACATGTCCCTTGCGAGTGTCTTGTACGTTACCGCCTGGCTCTCGTTGAGGGCCAACGCTTGCATGAGAGATAGTGCCGTCTCCGGCGAGCGCCCCTCGTCGATGACGTTTATGTCGAGGACGGACTGCGCGTATTGTCCCGCGGTTTCGATGGCTATTTCGTCAGGGAGCCCGAGGTTGGCGGGCCATCCACCCCTGCAACACCACCTCACGACGTCACGGATTTCCGTCTCGCGCCTAAGACACGGCAGCGGGGCTCCGTTAAAGAGGCTTCTCAGCGAGATTTTGGCGGAGGACACCCCACTTTCGCATAGAGCCATGGTGCGCATGGGGAGTCGTGCGATTCGCCCGGCCCCCGAGTGGCGCACCCTGTCTCTCATTGACTTCTTGAGCGACGTCGAGCCGGTGAGCAGCAGGAGCCCGCGCTTGTTGCCCGAGTCGTCAACGTGGCGCCGCACGGCGTCCCATACTTCCGGAATCTCTTGCCATTCGTCGACCAGGTGGGGAGGCTCGCCTACGAGCGCGAGCGCGGGACCCGTCTCCACCGCCTCCCGTTCCGCTGGGCTGTCAAGCTTGGTGACGCTTGCGGAGCGTGCCGGGGCGGTCCAGGTCTTCCCGCACCATTTTGGTCCGGTTATCTCAACGCAGCCGAACGCTTGCAGGAGTGTGTCGAGCCGACCCTCGATGAGGCGGGGGACGTATCCGTCTGGAGTCAGGGTCTGTCCCGATGGCATGGAATCCTCCCTCGCGCTGCGCAAGCTGCAGTATACCGCATACATTCGGCAAAATACTGACTTGTCGTTCGGTAAATTACGAATCTTGTGTTCGGTAAAATACGAATTCTATGGTCGGGAGAACGCGGACTTGTTCTTGTTGGGAGAGCTTGATGGGGCTCCGTTGGATGGAATCTACCGTGCAAACAGGGCATCCCACGCTAACCGACTGCAGAAAAAGAGTGGCTGTTAAGAAGCGTGGGCACCAATTGGCAATGACTTCTTGCCAACTTTCCTTATGGCGTGAACATACTTTTCAATGGAGATGATGGGGTAGATTACAAGTGATTTTGGACACATGAGCTGAGGGGAGCATGGCGGACGTACTGTCTGTTGCCGAGTACATCCTGAGCAAGACTGGGTATGTCTCGACCATGAAGCTGCAGAAGCTGGCGTTCTGCAGCAATGCCCTTTCACTCGTGAACGACGGAGTGCCCCTCTTTCCTGAACGATTCCAGGCTTGGGCAAACGGCCCTGTGTGTCGAGAACTGTTTCAAGCCCATCGCGGCAAGTTCATCATTGGCCCGGGGGAGCTAAAGACCCCTTCTGTCGTCTCGAAAATTGATGCCCATGCTCGTGTGCGCGTGGACAAGACGGTGTGCGTGCTTGGCGATTATGACGGCAATGATTTGAGTGAGCTGACTCACAAGGAGGCGCCTTGGCGTGACGCCCGCCGGGGTTGCGAGGAAAACGAGCGGTGCGATGCCGTTATATCAAACGAGGCTATCCGCGCGTTCTACTCCTCCGCGGAGTGCGCGAATCCGTTGTTTTCGGCTACGTAGCCACGGGCCCTCTTTCGAAGGATCAGGTGAAGAAGGCCAGCCGTATCCTTGTTAATGAGGATATGGCCGAGCCCGAGCGAACGTGGACACGCGAGATTGTCGTTTGCTGGGGCAACCTACACGGTGAACGGTGAGCATTGCTGCTGAGGCGAGCTACAACTGGACAACGGCTTATACCGTTTGGAGGGAGGGGCACGATGGAGCTCTTTGAGTCGCTTGGCAATCATCTGAGCTATGAGGATGTGCTGCAATGTGACGGTGCCTTTGCGGCGGCTCATATCAACTATGGGAAATCTCCCGAGTTTGTCGGAGACAGCTCGATAAGCCTGGCCCAAAGTTCGAGGCGGGGGAGCATATCGTCTGAGGATGAGGTTGCTGATGTGCTCGCCACGCTTAGGGCGTTTGATGGGACAGAGAGTGGGCTCAAGAGGCCGGACCGACTCGAGTTGTGGAAGAGCTACTGGCTCGAGTACGTCAACGCGTTCGACCGGCTTGTTGTCGTTCTTCCAAGATCGGTTGTCACTTCCTATGTGGGGAGGCATGCAATAGAGCTTGGACTGAAATACAACCTCCTGGTTTTGGGCTATGAGCTTCCTGTCAGCCATAAACTTGATGAATTGATTCAAAGATTGATAGAGAAGTGCCCGTCAAAGGCCCGATACATGAAGTGGGTTCCGGAGTTCCTGGAAAGCTACTCCAAGTTCATAGAGGGACGCAACGTTGAGTACTTCAGGTACCCAGACTATAAGGGTGGTAAGTTTTTTGCAGGAAACAGGTTGGATTTAGAGTGGCTCCACTACAACTTTGCACTCGTGCTTTTGAAGCTCATTCATCTTGCGGGTTTGGATGATGAAGCTAAAGCTGTACACTATAAACAAGAGTCCTGTTTATAGTGAGCTGAGAGGTGCTCCGATGAGGCTGCTCAAGTTGGCGATATCTGGTGACTCCCTATTTGCGGGCTCCCGCATGGAGATGGACTTCTATGCGTCAGATCGCGTCACGTCAAAGGGTGATGGCCCCGTTGAGGTCACGCGTGTTGGCGACTGCGAACACATTTACTCGCTCAATATCGTTGGAATCGGCGGGGTAAACGCGTCGGGTAAGACGACTACGCTCAAGCTCCTCATTCTGGCGCTCTCAGCCTTGCAGGGAAACTACATTGCGCGTGGAGTTGGTCCAGAGATCGCGGCGATTCCGGCAAAACTCGGCGGGGACTTCTCCATTGAGGCAATCTTCTGGCATGAGGGCGAGCTCTACTACCTGAAGTCCGACCTTTCGGCGGTCAGGCTTGCTGATGCCTCTCAGGTTGTCGTTGTATTCCGTGATGAATCCCTCTGGAAGTTTGTCGGGAAACGTCTCCCGAAGAAGATCCTCGCCAGCTTTTCCGATTTTCTCAATGAATGCGAGCTTGTCTGTACGAGGAGGGGCGACCGCGCGGTTCCGCCCGAGATCCTGCGAGCTCTGGGAGACGGTGTCAGCATCGTCCGGACTATAACGGGGAATACCTCTGTCCCTCGCGTTCCGGACGGGCGGCTGGGGGAGGGCACACTTCCGTCTTCCGTTGTGCGCGTGTTTGACCCAAGCGTGGACTATCTCATCTGGGATGACGAGGCAGACGTCTTTCGCCTGAAGTTCCGAGACGAGCCAGAGCGCTCCGTGAGCAGATCAGCGGCCGAGACCGTGCTCTCTTCTGGTACGATCTCCGGGACCGAGCTGGTCATGAACGCTGTTGATGCGCTCCGCGAGGGCGGCTACCTTCTCGTCGACGAGATTGAAAACAGTTTGAACAAGACGTTGGTCGCAAGCGTCATGAGCCTGTTCTCCTCTCCCGTGACCAACCCTCGGGGCGCCCTGCTGGTTTTTACGACTCACTATCCGGAGCTATTGGATGAGCTTGAGCGCAAGGACAATCTGTATCTTCTTGTGAGAGGAGAAGACTGCAGATCGCAGGTGGTCAAGTACTCAGACCGAATCGATAGAATCGAGAACAAGAAGAGCGAGGTGCTGCTCTCCAATCTTATTCACGGATCGACCCCCTCCTATCCGCTCGTTCGCGACATGCGCGAATTTGTGAGGAAGAGCGTCGATGGATAGGGAAGAACTGAGGTGGCACCTTGCCAACCGCTATGTCCTCATCAGCTGTGAGGGCTCCGACGAGCGGGTGATCGTGCGCAGGCTGATTGATGCCGGGAGGCTCGTGGTTCCGCGAGACCATCTCATCGAGGATGAATGGGCGGGTACTCCCTATACCATGACTCGTTCTGCAAGGGACATAGCGGCAAAGTTCCTCCGGTACGACTATCCCTCGCCAAATGGGGACGGTCAGATCGTCGTGGCACGCGTTACCGACAAAGAGCCGAAGAAGGGGAAAGCTGACAAGGCCTTGGCTGGGCGCGCTATCCCAATTGATTTCATAACACGCCCGGAGATCGAGACACTCGTGGTGATTGCCGAGGGAGCTCAACAGAAATGGGAACGGGCACGGTCTAGGAACCGGCAGCTTAAGATCAGCGAGTTCTGCAAGGGCGAGCTGGGGCTCCCGGACGTGAAGAAGGAGACGTTCCTCGTCGAGTATTGGTCTGACGTTGACAAGCTGGTCAGATGCATCCGCGAGTATCACAGCGGAACGCCCCACCCGCACTACTTTGACTTGTCGGATTTAATCGCGTAGCCAGGCTGTTGGGAAGGGAGGCTCGCCGCACGGCTCGAGGTCAGTGGCAGTTCTTGCAGGGCTCATAGCCCTGCGCCTCCGCCTCGGAGAGCGAGATGGGAATCTTGCTCTTCCTGAGGCTGCTGCACCAGCTCTCGTGGTACTTCTCGCCGGTTCTGGTGATGTAGACGGTCCGCTCGTTGGTTTGGCTCGGGGCTGCCGCCTCGGCGCGCTGGCGCTCGGCCTCCGCCTCCGCCTGAGCACGTGCCTGTGCCTCGGCTTCCGCCTGCGCGCGGGCTTGCGCCTCGGCCTCGGCCTGCGCGCGGGCCGCCTCCTCCGCCGCGCGCTGGTCGGCGAGGGCCTTGGTCGCCTCGTCGTCCACCTGGACGTCAAGCGAGACGGTCTGGTCGTGCGTCCCGTCAAACTCGACGGTTGACTCCGCCTCGGCGTAGACGGTCTCCCCTACGGTGCGACCCGCTATGACGAAGGTGTAGGAGCCGGGCCCGTAGTTCAGGTCGAGCGGCTCGCCGGGGCTGACGGTGATGGTGGCGTTGATCTTCTCGCCGTCGTCGGGAGTGTCCGTCACGTCAACGGAGAGGGGCCCGTCCGCTGCCGCCTCGTCGTCGGCGCTGACCAGGAGCGAGAGCTTTCCCTGCTCGACGGACTCCACCGCCGGCTCGGGCGAGGGCGGCTCGTCGCCTTCCGAGGAACTGCAGGAAAGAAGCGGCGTGGGCAGGACAAAAAGCAGCACGAGGAGGAGAAGAATCGTGCGCACCGATCCGCGACGCTTCGCTTGTGCCATGGCGACCGCCCCCTTGCCTTGTCATCCTTTCAGCAATCTTACCGCTGGCTTTCAGATAGCTTCCCGTAGGCTGCCCGGGCGGCTCCTCCGCTCGGCGACCGGCGCCTCCGGGGCAGAAGCGGGCCACGTGTCCGCCGCGTTACGCGTGCGCGCGAACCTCTCGCCCGGGGCGTACGATGGCGCCGATCCGGGAGGGGGAGGCGGCTCATGATGGACGCGTGGAAGCGGCTCGGGAGCTTCATCGGGAGCCACATGGTGTTCGTGTCGCCCACGTGCGTGGCGCTCGGCGTGCTCTTCCCCGACCAGCTCGTCCTGCTCAAGCCCGCCGTCATCGGGCTCTTCGCCTTCATGACGTTCCAGAACTCGCTCACCAACACCTTCGGCAACCTCGCCCGCGTGCTGCGCCATCCCGCCCCGATGCTCGTCGCGCTCGCCGTGGCCACCGTGGCCATGCCCACGCTCGCGTGCCTGCTCGGCAACCTGCTCTTTGGCTCGGACCCCGACCTCGTCTGCGGGCTGGTGCTCGAATACAGCGTGCCCGTGGCGGTGGTCTCGTCGATGTGGATCAACATGTTCTGCGGCGACATCGCACTGGGCCTGGCCACGATTCTGGTGTCCACGCTGATCGCGCCGGTCACGATCCCGCTCACGCTGCAGACGCTGCTGGGGCAGACCGTGCGCGTGGACGCGCTGGGCATGATGGGCGAGATGCTGGTCTCGGTGGCGCTGCCGGCGCTTCTGGGCACGCTCGCCAACGACCTCACCCACGGGCGGGCGGGTCGCGAGCTCTCGCCGGTCATCGCGCCGGCGGCCAAGATCGCGCTCGTGCTGGTGATCCTGGCCAACTCCACGGGCGTGGCGCCCTACGTGCGCAACCTCACGCCGCAGCTCGTGGGGGTGGCGGCCTTTGTGTGCGTCTTCGCGGCCTCGGGCTACGGCTGGGGGCTGCTGATCTCCCGCGTCTGGCGCCGCCCCCGCGCGCAGGAGGTGTCGCTCACCTATCTGTGCGGCATGCGCAACATCTCGGCCGGGGCGGTGCTCGCGGGGGAGTACTTCCCGGGCGAGGCGATGTTCCCGGTGGTGATCGGGACGCTCTTCCAGCAGGTGCTCGCGGCGGCCTTCGGCGCGCTCATGCGCCGGCTCGACGCGCCGCGCGCGGAGGCCGGGGCCCCGGACGGCAAACCTTACGAAAGCGCAAGCCGGGCGTAAGCCGCCCCCATGGCTCGTGCGGCCGCTGCCTGCGACGATGTGATCGTCAGGAAGCCGTCCGTCAGGAGGTAGCCATGGGAAAGATCGCCTTCATCGCCGCCGTCGTGCTCGTTGGCCTGGCCGTCATCCTCGACGACGGCCGCCCGCGCCGGAGCCGTCGCGCCCGCTGAGCGCGGCTGCCGTCCCGCCCCTCCGCCCCGGGCGCCCGGCGCGCATTGTTGCGGCCGCGTCTCCCGCGCGCCCGCCCCGCGCCGGGCCGTCCGGCCCCTGTCGTAGAATGGCCCCATCAACGACAGGAGGTTCCATGCCGCTCACCAGAGAAGAGGTGGCGGGCATCGCGGACTACGCGCGCATCGCCCTCACCGACGCCGAGCTCGATGAGATGACCACGTACATGAACGAGGCCGTCGAGCTTCTCGACCCCATCCGCCAGTACGACCTCGAGGGCGTGGAGCCCACGTTCCATCCCATCGGGGACCTCTCCAACGTCATGGGCGCGGACGTCCCGGACGCCACGGTGCGCGCGCTGCCCGTCGACGTGGCGCTCTCCAACGCCGGCTCCAGCCGCGACCGCAGCTTCCGCGTGCCGTCCATCCTCGGCGACCAGGGGGGTGACCGCTGATGGCAGCCTCCCTCGACCAGCTCTCCGCGCGCGAGGTCGCGGCCGGCGTCGCGGCCGGCGACTTCACGGCCGTCGAGGTCGCGCGCGCCGCGCTCGACGCCGTTGAGGCCCGCGACGGCGAGGTCCAGGCGTTCCTCCAGGTCTCGGCCGACCTCGCGCTCGAGGCCGCCGCGGCCACCGACGCGCGCCGCGCGGCCGGCGAGAAGCTCGGGCCGCTCGCCGGCGTGCCCGTGGCCTTCAAGGACAACATGAACCTCGTGGGCACGCGCACCACCTGCGCCTCGAGGATGCTCGCCAACTACGAGAGCCCCTACACCGCCACCTGCGTCCAGCGCCTGCTCGACGCCGGCGCCACGCCGGTGGGCAAGACCAACATGGACGAGTTCGCGTTCGGCAGCTCCACCGAGAGCTCGGCCTTCCACCCCACGCGCAACCCCTGGGACACCGCGCGCGTCCCCGGCGGCAGCTCGGGCGGGTCGGCCGCGGCCGTCGCGGCCGGCGAGGTCACCGTGGCGCTGGGCTCGGACACCGGCGGCTCCATCCGCCAGCCGGCGAGCCTCTGCGGCGTGGTGGGCCTGAAGCCCACCTACGGCGCCGTGAGCCGCTACGGCGTGGTGGCCTTCGGCAGCTCGCTCGACCAGGTCGGCCCGTTCGGCCGGCGCGTTGAGGACGTGGCGTTGGCCATGAACGCGCTCGTCGCCGCCGGCCGCGACCCGTACGACTCCACCTCCCAGGACTGCCCCGTGGACTTCCTCGAACACCTCGACGACCCAATCGAGGGCCGCGCCGTGGGCGTGGTGCCCGCGCTCATGGAGGCCGCCGGCCTCACGCAGGAGGTGCGCGACGCGGTCGACGCGGCCGCCCGCGCGCTGGAGGACCAGGGCGCACGCATCGTGGAGGTTGATCTCCCCAACATCGCCTCGGCCATCGCGGCCTACTACGTGATCGCGCCCTGCGAGGCCTTCTCCAACCTGGCGCGCTTCGACGGCGTGCGCTACGGCTACCAGGAGCCGGGCTGCGCCACCCTGGCCGAGCAGACCGCGCTCTCCCGCGCGCACGGCTTCGGCGAGGAGGCCAAGCGCCGCCAGATGCTGGGCGCCTACCTGCTCTCGAGCGGCGTCTACGACGAGTACTACTACCCGGCGCAGCAGGTCCGCACCCTCATCACCGAGGACTACCGCCGCGCCTACGAGTCCTGCGACGTCATCCTCATGCCCGCGGCGCCGCGCACGGCGTTCCGCTTCGGCGAGATGAGCGACCCCACGCAGATGTACGCCTCGGACATGTTCACGATCTCCAACAACATCGCCGGCAACGGTGGCATCTCGGTGCCGCTGGGGCTGGGCGCCGCCACCGGCCTGCCCGTCTCGGCGCAGCTGCAGGGTCCCGCGTTCAGGGACCGCACGCTGCTCACGTTCGCGCGCGCGATCGAGCGGGCCTTCGCGCCCGAGGGGGCGCCCGTCGCGCCCGACTTCGCCGGGAAGGGGGGCGATCTGGCATGAAGAAGCTCGCCGAGGTCCTGCGGGACTGGGAGGCCGTGATCGGCCTGGAGGTCCACACCGAGCTCACCACGCTCGAGACCAAGATGTTCTGCGACTGCCGCCTCTCCCACGACGACCCGCCCAACACCAACGTCTGCCCGGTCTGCCTGGGCATGCCGGGCGCGCTGCCGGTGCCCAACGAGAAGGCCATCGAGTCGATCGTGATGGCGGGCCTGGCCACCAACTGTGAGATCCAGCGCCACTCGATGTTCTACCGCAAGCACTACTTCTATCCCGACATGGCCAAGAACTTCCAGACCACGCAGGGACCCGTGGCGTTCTGCATGCACGGCCACCTGGACCTGGAGGTCTCCGGCGAGGGCGCGCGCGAGCGCCCCGACGGCTCGGGCGTCGAGAAGGCCGCGGACGGCTCCTACGTGGCGCCCATCCGGATCCTGCGCATCCACATGGAGGAGGACGCGGCCAAGATGGTCCACGTGGGCGGCGAGGAGGGCCGCATCACGGCGGCCACCGAGTCGCTCATCGACTACAACCGCTGCGGGACGCCGCTGATCGAGCTCGTGACCGAGCCCGACCTGCGCACGCCCGAGGAGGCGCGCCTGTTCATGGAGAAGCTGCGCGAGACCTTCCTCACGCTCGGCATCTCCGACTGCTCGCTCGAGAGCGGCTCGATGCGCTGTGACGGCAACGTGAGCCTGCGCCGCCGCGGCGAGACGCGCCTCGGCACCAAGACCGAGATGAAGAACATCAACTCGTTCAAGAGCCTGCATGACGCCCTGGAGTACGAGATCTGCCGCCAGGCCGAGGTGCTCGAGGAGGGCGGCATCGTCTACCAGGAGACGCGCCACTGGGAGCCGAGCCGCCGGCGCACCGTGGTCATGCGCGTCAAGGAGATGGCCGACGACTACCGCCTCTTCCCCGACCCCGACCTCGCGCCGTTCGACCTCACCGACGAGTTCGTCGAGCGCTGCCGCGCACGCATCCCCGAGCTGCCCGACGCCAAGCGCGAGCGCTACATGGCCGACTACGGCCTCAAGCGCAAGGACGCCGCGCAGCTCGCCGGCGACCCGGCCGTGGCCGCCTTCTTCGAGGAGGCGCTCGAGGGCGTGGGCGAGAAGGTCGTGGGCACGCTGGCCAACGTGATGGTCAACCTCGTGCCGAGCTTCCCGGGGCTCACCGTGGCGCAGGTCCGCGGCATCTCGGGGCTTCTCGCCGAGGACGCGATCACGTTCGCGCAGGCCCGCGAGGTGCTCGAGGCCGTCTGCGGGACCGACGAGGACCCGGTGGCCTACGTGGACGCCCACGGCATGCGCCAGTCCACCGACGAGGGCGCGCTCGCGGCCATCGTTGACGAGGTGCTCGGCCGCTGCACGGACCAGGTCCAGCAGTACCGCGACGGCAACAAGAAGGTGCTCGGCTTCTTGGTGGGCCAGTGCATGAAGGCTGCCAAGGGGTCGGGCAACCCCAAGGCGTTCAACCGCATGCTCGCGGAGCGCCTGGAGGCGTAGGCCGCGCCGCGAAGACGCTCGAGGGACGCCCGGGTGGCCCGCGCCGCCCGGGCGTTTTTGTTTCTCGCCGGTGAGTGCTGCCCAAGGTGCTAGACTGCCGACCCCGAGGGACGACGAAGGGGGTTTCCGATGGGGGAGGACGCAGCCGCGCAAGAGGCGGTCGAGCCTGTCTCCGAGGTGGTGAGCGACGACGAGCGCGCCCGTGGCGAGCTGCTCTCCAAGAAGCGCGCCGCCTACAGCTTCCCGCAGTTCTTCTGCCTGCTCAACCTGGGCCTCATCCTCACGGCGGTGGCGCTCGTGCTGTTCAAGACGCCCAACCACCTGGCGTTCGGCGGCACCACGGGATTTGCGATCCTGCTCAACGCCGCGCTGCCGGCGCTGTCCGTCTCCGTCTACATGTGGATCCTGAACGCCGTGCTCGTGGCGCTCGGCTTTGCCTTTTTGGACCGCAAGGCGGTGCTCTGGAGCGCGTTCGCGTCGTTCGCGCTCTCGGGCTACACGTCGCTGTTCGAGTGGCTGTTCCCGGTCACGGGCTCCATCACCGGCGACCTCTGGCTCGACGTCTGCTTCGCCGTGCTGCTGCCGGCGGTGGGCTCCGCGATCGTCTTCGACATCGGCGCCTCCACGGGTGGCACGGACATCCTCGCCATGATCCTGCGCAAGCGCACCGACATCCAGATCGGCAGGGCGCTCTTCGCCGTGGACGTGGCCGTGGTCGTGGCGGCCATCGGGCTCTTTGGCGCGCGCGTGGGCCTGTACTGCGTGCTCGCGCTCATCGGCAAGACGTTCGTGGTGGACGGCTTCATCGAGTCCATCCGCCAGCGCAAGGTCTGCCAGGTCATCTGCTCGCACCCGCGCGAGGTGGAGGAGTTCATCGTCAAGAAGCTCGGGCGCACCGCCACGGTGCAGCTCGGCTGGGGCGCCTACTCGGGCAAGCGCGTGGTGATCCTGACGTCGGTGCTCTCGCGGCGCGAGGCCATGCGCCTGCGGCTGTTCGTGCGCGCGCAGGACCCGAGCGCGTTCATCACCATAGTGAGCAGCTCCGAGATCGTGGGTCGCGGCTTCCGCGGCGTAAACTAGGGGAGCGCCCGCGCCCTCGCGGGCCGTCGGGACCGGCTTCGTCGAAGGGGAGAAGACCATGGCAATCGAGGCAATCGTCACCGAGCACGCGCCCGCGGCGCTCGGCCCGTACTCCGCCGGCGTCACCGCGCCGCTGCGCTCGGTGATCAGCGTGTCCGGTCAGCTGGGTATCGTGCCCGAGACCGGCGAGCTCGCCGGCGACGACGTGGTGGCCCAGACCCGCCAGAGCCTGACCAACGTCCGCGCCGTGCTGGAGGCCGCCGGCGCGAGCATGGCCGACGTCGCCGACGTCACCGTGCTGCTCGACGACATCGCGGACTTCAACGCGATGAACGAGGTCTACGCCGAGTTCTTCGAGGAGCCGTACCCCTCGCGCGCGGCCTTCGAGGTGGCGGCGCTGCCCAAGGGCGCCAAGGTCGAGATCAAGGTCGTGGCGTACCGGTAGGGGCCGCGCGGGGGAGCAGCTCGTTTTGTCTGTAGTTGTTTGCCGATTCCTCAAGTACAGACAAAATGGGCAAGCCGTCTACCTGTGGGTTTCCGCGCAACTATTTTGTCTGTACTCGGGAAGACGGATTTGAACTACAGACAAAATGAAACCCGGGCCCGTCGGCGCGTGCCGATGGGTCCGGGTTCGGTTCTCTGGCGGCCGGCGCGGCTAGTTCTCGTCCGCGGCGAGCGAGGAGTCGGCCTCGGCGCGCGTTCGCTCGATGCGCCTGAACAGGCTCTCCTTCTGCTCGTAGGTGTGCGAGCGCGCGATGTCGCCGGCGTCCTCCGTGATGAAGCGGAAGAAGAAGTGGCCGTCGAAGTCCTCGTAGATGCGGAACTTGGGCGACTTCTCGCGGTCGAAGGCGTCGATGGTGCTGTCCTCAATCTCCGCGTCCGCGGCGGAGCGGCGAACGCACTCGATCCCGTGCAGGCACTCGTCCTTGGACGGGAAGATGATCGACGACATGAGGATGTGCCCGTTGCTGGCACAGAGATTGAAACAGTAGCGACCCTCGTTCTCCACGACCACGTACTGACCCATGGGAATCACCGCCTCTTCCGAGTTTACCGATTGATTACACGAGCATATCCTCCGCGGGCTCGCCGGCGCGCGACAAGGTTGCGGACGGTCGGTTTTGCCCGGGGAGAAGCCCGCGGCGAGCAGCCCGTCCCCGCCCGTGCGTGATACGGACGTGACATTTGGGGTACCATTTCATTACATCCCCCGACGAGACGGGCAGGAGTGGTCGGGGGACGCTCCTGCCCACCAGCGCACGAACCGGCCCCGGTCGCCACATGGCGCCCGGGGCCTTCGCGTGGAAAAGGGGCAGTCCCTTTTCCACGTCGCGCGTCGGGGCGGAGGGGGAGAAATCAGTGGTTTTTGGGCTGCCCCTTGAGTATCGACGGGCACCGGGTCAATAAAGACGCAGGTCAGAGAATGTCACCCACCAAGTGATACGTGAGCGTCCCCCCAAAACCACTGATTTCTGGCATGTGGGGCTCGCGGGGCGCCGTGAGCCGATGCCCGGCCGGGGAAGTCTTGACGACGCGGGCCGTGTGCTACCCTCGTGGCGAGGGGACCGCCCGCGCGCCGGCGGGCGAGAGGGACCGCGGAGACGGAGGGCCCATGAGACGGCTGCTCGTGGTTGAGGACGACGCGCGCCTGCGCGACGAGCTGTGCGTGCTGCTCGCGCGCAACGGCTACGAGGCCCGCGCGCTCGAGGGCTTCGACGACGTCCCGGCGCAGATCCTGGCCGCGGCGCCCGACCTGGTGCTGCTCGACCTCAACCTGCCGGGCGTGGACGGCGCCTACGTCTGCCGCGAGGTCCGTCGCTCGAGCCCAGTGCCCATCATCGTGGTCACCAGCCGCGACTCCGACATGGACGAGCTGCTCACGCTCTCGCTCGGGGCGGACGACTTCGTGACCAAGCCCTACAACGACCAGGTGCTCCTCGCCCACGTGGCCACGGTGCTCAAGCGCAGCTACGGCGATGGCGCGGCGGCTGCGGCCGAGATCAGCCACGGCGGCGTCACGCTGGACACCGCGCGCTGCCGCGTCACCCACGAGGGCCGCTCGGCCGAGCTCACCAAGAACGAGCTCAAGATTCTCGCGCTGCTCATGCGCAACGTCGGCGCCGTGGTGAGCCGCCAGCGCATCCAGGAGGAGCTGTGGGCCTCCGACGAGTTCGTGGACGACAACACCCTCACGGTCAACGTCAGCCACCTGCGCGCCACGCTCGCGCGCATCGGCGTGGAGGACTTCGTGCGCACCCGGCGCGGCATGGGATACCTGGTGGAGTAGATGAGCCTCGGGGCCTATCTGGCGGATCGCGCGCTCAGCATCGCCGTGATGGCGCTCGCGGTGGCGTTCTCGGCGCTCGTTATGGGCGTCTACGGCGTGGACCGCGGCGTGGTGGGCTTCGTCTGCGCGGTGATCGGCCTCGCCGGGGTCGCGGCGCTCGCGCTCGACTGGCTGCGGCGCCGCTCGTTCTACCGCCGCCTCGACGAGTCACTCGACGCGCTGGATGAGACGTACCTCGCCACCGAGCTCGTGGAGCGGCCGCGCTTCCTAGAGGGCGAGCTCTTCTACGACGCGCTCGACCGCGAGTCGCGGGCCATGCGCGACCGCGTGGCCGCGGCGCGCCGCCGCCAGCGCGAGTACCGCGAGTACGTGGAGACCTGGGTGCACGAGATCAAGACGCCGATCGCGGCCGCGCACCTCGTGGCGAGAAACAACCCCGCCCCTGCCACTGACGACATGGACGCCGAGGTGGACGCCATCGAGGGTTACGTGGAGCAGGCGCTCTACTACTCGCGCGGGACCTCGCTCGACCGCGACTTCCAGATTCGCTCGGTGTCGCTCGCGGACGTGGCGCGCGACGCGCTGCGCCACAAGGCGCGCACGCTCATCGCCGCGCGCGTGGTCCCCGAGCTGGGCGCGCTCGACCTCACGGTGCGCGCGGACCCCAAGTGGCTCTCGTTCGTGATCGGCCAGGTGCTCGTCAACGCCGCCAAGTACCGCGGGCCGGGCGACGGCGAGGGTCACGTCCGCCTCACGGCCGAGCGCCTGGAGACGGGCCTCGACGCCTGGGAGACGCGCCTGGCCATCGCCGACGACGGCATCGGCATCCCCGAGGCCGACGTGGCGCGCGTCTTCGACAAGGGCTTCACCGGCGAGAACGGCCGGCGGTTCGCGCGCTCCACCGGGATCGGCCTGTACCTGGTCCGCGAGCTCTGCGAGAAGATGGGCGTGCGCGTGTGGCTCGAGTCCGAGCAGGGCGTCGGCACCACGGTCTACCTGGGCTTCCCCGACATGGTCGACCGCGTCTGAGACAACGGGGACAGGTTCATTTGTCTCATAAGCTTTGCAATGAGACAAATGAACCTGTCCCCGTTGTCTCAGCAACCTTGCGAAAGCGTAAGGCAGCGGTAAGTCGGCCTTATGGCAGGCGCGCGCGGCGAGAAGGACCATGATGTCGCACGCATCCCCAGACGAGAGGAGCCTCATGGCACCTTCGCACACCCGCCCGGTCCTGTCCTGCCAGGACGTGGAGAAGCTCTACGGAGACCGCACGACGGTCACCCGCGCCCTCGACGGCGTCTCGTTCGACGTGGCCGCCGGCGAGTACCTCGCCATCATGGGCCCGTCCGGCTCGGGCAAGACCACGCTGCTCAACTGCGTCTCGACGATCGACCGGCCCACCTCCGGCCACATCTACGTGGACGGCCAGGACATCTGCGCCCTGCGCGCCGGCCAGCTCTCGCGCTTCCGCCGCGAGCGGCTGGGCTTCGTCTTCCAGGACTCCAACCTGCTCGACACGCTCACCGCGCGCGAGAACATCGCGCTGGCGCTCACGATCAACCACGTGCCGGCCAAGGAGGTCACGGCCCGCGTGAACGAGGTCGCCGCGCGCCTCGGCGTGACCGACGTGCTCGACCGCTTCCCGCACCAGATGTCGGGCGGCCAGAAGCAGCGCGTGGCCGCCGCCCGCGCCATCGTGACCGACCCGTCGCTCGTCCTCGCCGACGAGCCCACCGGCGCGCTCGACTCGCGCAACTCGCGCCTGCTGCTCGAGAGCCTCGAGGCCCTCAACGCCGACGGCGCCACGATCATCATGGTCACGCACGACTCGTTCGCCGCGAGCTACGCGCGCCGCGCGCTCTTCCTCAAGGACGGCCGCATCTTCAACGAGATCGTCCGCGGCTCCAAGACGCGCAAGCGCTTCTTCGACGAGATCATGGACGTCGTCTCCTTCCTGGGAGGGGAGGGCGCTGATGTACGCTAAGATCGCGCTCGGCAACGTCCGCAAGTCCTTCCGGGACTTCTCGGTGTTCTTCCTCACGCTGGCCTTCGGCGTGTGCGTGTTCTACGCGTTCGGCTCGATCACCGACCAGGCCGCGGTCCTGCAGATGGCCGAGGACGAGCGCCGCATCATGGGCGCGCTGACCGGCATGATCTCGGGCCTGTCCGTGTTCGTCGTCGTCATCCTGGGGTTCCTCGTCGTCTACGCCAACCGCTTCCTCATCCGCCGGCGCAAGCGCGAGTTTGGCATCTACCTCACGCTGGGCATGGACATCCGGCACGTCTCGCTGATCATCGTCATAGAGACGCTGGCCGTGGGCGTGGTGGCGCTTGCGACGGGGCTCGTGCTGGGCGTGGCGCTCTCGCAGGTCATGATGTACGTGACCGCGCACCTCTTCGAGGCCACCATCACCGGCTTCGTCTTTGCCTTCTCGCCGACGGCCTGCGCGAGCACCGTGGCGTGCTTCGCCGGGATCTTCCTGGTGACGCTCGTGTTCAACGTGGGCACCGTGAGCCGCTACCGCCTGATCGACCTCATCAACGCCGACCGCGTGAGCGAGAGGGTCCGGCTGCGGTCGCTGCCGCTGTCGGTGGTGCTCTTCGCGGTGTCGCTCGTTCTGATCGGCGTGGCGTACAAGACGCTGCTCGAGCACGGCATGATGGAGGAGGGCCCGTACTTCGGGCTGGCCACGGGGCTCGTGACGGTGGGCACGCTGCTGTTCTTCTTCTCGATCTCGGGCTTTCTGCTGCGCGCGCTGCAGGCGAGCCCGCGGGCGTACCTCTCCGGCCTCAACATGTTCGTGATGCGCCAGCTCAACAGCCGCATCAACACCGCGTGGCTCTCCATCAGCCTGGTCTGCGCGATGCTGTTCCTGGCCATCTGCGGCGTGTGCACGGGCTTCTCGGTGGCCACGGGCATGAACGAGGCGCTCGTGGCGGGCACGCGCTACGACATGTCGCTCGTGAGCTACCCCACGGGCATGCTCGGCGACCACCTGACCGACGGCCCGGCCGCCGCGGACGGCTACGACGCCATCGCCCGCCTGCGCGCCGACATCCCTGACTTCGACGAGATCTTCCGCGACGCCGTGCAGGTCAACACCTACGACCTCGACGCGTCGGGCCAGCCGCTGTCGGGCTACACGGTGGAGTGGTTCGCGGAGCACACCAACTTCAGCGGCAGCGCCACCATCAACCAGATGATGAGCGGCAACAGCGCCTCGAGCGTGACGCTCGTGCGGGTCTCCGACTACAACGCGCTGTGCGCGCTGGCGGGCGAGAAGGGCCTGGACCTCGGGCCCGACGAGTGCGCGTGGTGGAACGACATGCCCTCCCTCGACGACTTCTGGCGCGCGGCCGCCGAGCAGAACCCCGAGCTCACCGTCCAGGGCCGCACGCTGCGCTTTGCCGACGACCCCCTGGTGGGCCTGCCGATCTCCGACACCGGGGCGAGCGGCACGGTCTCCGGCGCGCTCATCGTGCCCGACGATGTGGTCCCGGCCGACGCCGCGCCGAGCATGACCGTGGTGAACCTCATGTACAACGGCGGCCGGGCCGCGATGAACGAGCGCGCCTGCGACGTCATCGACGAGACCTACGCGGACGTCATGGGCGGCAGCACGGCCGAGGGCTGGCCGGTCTGGAACCCGATCAACGCCCAGGGGCTTCTCGACGAGTCGGCGGGCACCACGGTCTCGGTCACGTACCTGGCCATCTACATCGGCGTGGTCCTGCTCGTGAGCTGCGCGACGGTGCTGGCGCTGCAGCAGCTCTCCGAGGCGGCCGACAACGTGAGCCGCTACCGGGTGCTGGCCGAGCTGGGCGCCGAGCGGCGCATGATCGACCGCGCGCTGCTCGCGCAGATCGCCGTGTACTTCCTGTTCCCGCTCGTGGTGGCGGTGGCGCACGCGGCGGTGGCGCTCAGCGTGGTGAACGACATCGTGTCGCTGCTCACGGGCTTCCAGATCGGGACGGCGCTCGTGGGGACCGTGTGCTTCGTGGTGGTGCTCTACGGCGGCTACTTCCTCGTGACGTACCTGACCTCGCGCTCGATGATCGTGCGCTCGGGGGGGTGCTCCTAGCACCCGCGCCTAGGGGCGAGAAGGGCCGCTGAGCGGGCGCCGCCCCGCCCGCCCGACACGTCTCCGCCGGCCGCCCCTCGCCGGGTCCGCGGTTCCGTCCCTTTGCTACGATTGAGAATGGGAAAGCCGCGGGCCCGGCCCGCTTGTCACGAGGAGGAGCACATGGGACTCTTTGACCTTATCCGCAGCAAGACCAGCTCGTCGGACGACGGGACCAAGGCCACGCTCGCCGAGGCGTCGTTCGCCACGCGTCCCGACACCGTCTACGCCCCCGTCTCGGGCATGCTCGTGAGCCTCCAGGAGGTGAAGGACGAGGTCCTGCCCGTGGGCCTTCTCGGCGACGGCTACGGCATCCTGCCGATGTCCAACAACGGCATCGTGTACGCGCCGGTGAGCGGCGTCATCGGCGCCACCACGGTGACCAACCACTCGATCGTCATCAAGGCCGACGACGGCATGGAGGTCCTGATCCACATCGGCATCGGCACCGTCAACATGGGCGGCAAGGGCTTCGCGCGCTTCGTCGAGCAGGGCGAGACGGTCCGCGCCGGCCAGCCGATCGTGACCTTCAACGACGACAGCATCAAGAAGGCCGGCTACGAGGACGTGGTCTGCTGCACGATCTCCAACCCCGACGAGTTCGCGCGCATCGACCACGTGGGCGACACGAGCACGCTGCTCGACGGCCGCCCGCTCGTCAAGATCGGCGACCCGCTGCTGGTCGCCCGCCGCGCCTAGGCCCGGCGCCCTGGCGCCCCGTCCCAGAGAGAGGAACCTCCCAGCATGGCACGCATCTTCATCAGCCCGTCCAAGTACGTCCAGGGCCCCGGCGAGCTCGCACGCATCGGCGAGTACGTCAGGACCTACGGCACCCACGCGCTCGTGGTCATCTCGGCCGGCGGCCTGCGCCGCTCCGGTGATGTGATCTCCTCGAGCCTCGAGGCCGCGGGCGTGGCGCTGACCTACGACGAGTTCAACGGCGAGTGCTCCCAGGCCGAGATCGACCGCCTCGTGGGGGTCTATCGCGCCTCCGGCACCGACGTGGTCGTGGGCGTGGGCGGCGGCAAGATCTTCGACACCGCCAAGGCCGTCGCCGCGGCCGTGGACGCGCCGGTGGTCATCGTCCCCACGATCGCCGCGACCGACGCGCCGTGCTCCGCGCTCTCCGTCATCTACACCGACGAGGGCCAGTTCAAGGAGTACCAGTTCTTCAAGCAGAACCCCAACCTCGTGCTCATGGACACCGAGGTCATCGCCAAGAGCCCGGTGCGCCTGACCGTCTCGGGCATGGGAGACGCGCTGGCCACCTACTTCGAGGCCCGCGCCTGCATGCGCTCCGACGCCACCACCTGCGCCGGCGGCCACGTCACGAGCGCGGCCATGGCGCTCGCCCGCCTGTGCTACGAGACCCTCATGTCCGACGGCCTCAAGGCCAAGCTCGCCCTGGAGGCCGGCGCCTGCACCGAGTCCGTCGAGAGGATCATCGAGGCCAACACGCTGCTCTCTGGCCTGGGCTTCGAGTCGGCGGGCCTGGCCGGCGCGCACGCCGTCCACAACGGCATGACCGCGATGCCCGAGACCCACGCCTACTACCACGGCGAGAAGGTCGCCTTCGGCACGCTGACCCAGCTCGTGCTCGAGAACGCCGACGAGCTCTACGAGGTGCTCGACTTCTGCGTGGAGGTGGGCCTGCCGGTCACGTTCGCGCAGCTCGGCGTCGAGGACGCGAGCTACGAGCGCGTGCTCGAGGTGGCCAGGCTCGCCTGCGCGCCGGCCGACACCCTCGGCAACATGCCCTTCGAGGTCACGCCCGAGAAGGTCGCCGCGGCCATGCTCGCCGCCGACGCCTACGGTCGCGCCGCGCTGGCGGAGTAGCCCGCCGCGGCCGCGCGCCTCGAAACGCGCCCCGCACGCAGAGGGGGCCGGCACCTCGCGCGGTGCCGGCCCCCTTCTTTGCTCTGTCAGACGGTGCGCCTAGGCGTCCTTCTCGCCCTTGAGCGAGGCGTAGAACGTGGCGTGGTCGAAGACGTCCTTGATGGTCTGGCCGTTCACGAAGGGCAGCGAGAGGAACTCGTCGACGGTGGGGACGAGGGCGGAGCAGTCCACGAAGTGGTTCTTCTCGTTGCGGCGGCTCGTGTCCTGCGCGCGCCATGCCTCGTAGTTGCAATCGGTGAGGTAGTAGACGTCGGAGCCGATCTTCATGTAGACGGCGTGGTTGCAGTGCAGATACTCGGCCAGACCCTCGTAGTTGATGTCCAGCGCCTCAGCGGCCTTCTTTCCCATGGCGGCTCCTTTCGTCGGCCAACCAAACGGACGATAGGAAGACTATAACCCGCCCGTCGCGACGCTAGACGGATGTCCGCGAAATGTTAGGCGGGCGGTCGGGGCGCGTCGCCGAGAAGAACGCGCTCCAGCTCGGCGGGCGTGTTCACGATCGTGGTGGCGCCCGCCTCCACGAGCTGCGCGCGGCTGCGGAAGCCCCAGGAGACCGAGAGGCACGGGCACCCCACGTTGGCAGCGGTCTGGATGTCGACCTCGGAGTCGCCGACGTAGGCCATGCCGGACCGGTCGGCGCCCATGCGCGCGAGGGCGGCCTCCACCATGTCCGGCGCCGGCTTCTTGCGGATGCCGCGGTCCTCGCACTCGCCGAGCACCGCGTCGAAGGCGCCGGGGAACTGCCGCTCGACCAGCTCCTGGACCGCGAAGTCGCCCTTGTTGGAGACCACGGCGAGCGCCACGCCGGCCGCGCGCAGGTGGGCCAGCAGCTCGGGGATCCCGGGGTAGGGGCCGGTGTGGTCCTCGCAGTGGGCGGCGTAGTGCGCACAAAACGTCTCGTAGACGGCGGCCTCCCGGTCGGCGGGGGTGCCGGCGGGGACGGCCCGGTGGATGAGCAGGCGGATGCCGTTGCCCACGAAGCGGCGCACCTCGTCGAGGGTGCGTGGCGCCATGCCGTGCGCCGCGAGCGCCGCGTTGGTCGAGAGGTGCAGGTCCTCGAGGGTGTCGAGCAGGGTGCCGTCGAGGTCGAAGACGGCGGTCGCGTAGGCGGGCATGCGGGTCCTTTCGCTGTGAGCCGCGGCAAGGGTAGCACAGCCGTCCGTCGGCGGGGCGCTGGCCCCGCGGCCCCGTTCGTCCGCCGCGTCGTCGAGGGGCAGCCGGACTTGGTCCACAATGACGTCAGCGCCGGAGACGGCGCCTGGCGGACGAGTGAGCGGGGGTGGCTGGCCATGCGAGGCAGGGCTGCGACCGGGAACGGCGACGGGGGCAGGGTGCCGGCGTCAAGGAGGCGGGCCCTCATCGGCGTCATAGTCGCCTCGTCCGCGGTCGTCATATGCGTGGTCGCAATCCTTGTCGTCCTGGTGGGGAGGAACGCGTCCTCTCGCGCCCTTGCGGAGGAGCGTTACCAGACCTGCAGCCGGATCGAGGGCGACGTCGACGAGATCATCGCTCCGTACGTCAACGACGAGGGCGTCTTCGCGGAGTACGACGCGGAGGCGCTTGACCGGGCCGCGTGCGACGTCTATGCCTACGCGCAGGGGCTGCGGGACGCGGGAACCATCAGGGGCTGTGCCCTCTGCGAGGAGGGCGACTCCGTCTCGTTCTTCCTCAACGACGGCATGACGTACGTCTACTTCCCCAAGATCGACGGCTACTACGCCGGTGGCGGGGACTTCACCGTCACGACGTTTGAGAACACCTCGCTGATAGAGGGGGAGAAGTGGGCCTACCGGAACCCGTCCGACCTCATCGAGGGCGCGGTCGACGGCGCGCATGCGCAGACCTACGGAAACGACACGACGGTCGCCGACCTGAAGGAGATCTTCGCCTCGTGGAAGGGAGGCGGACCGAGGGCGGTCTTTTGGACGGGCCACGGCAACGTGTGCGCCGACGAGAACGGCAAGCTGGTGTTCGCCCTCATCCTCGACGAAAAGAAAAGCCCCGAGAAGAACCAGCTCTACGCGGCGGACCTGGTTTCCCACAACGGGGAGCTGAAGCACCTCTTCTGCAGCGATGACACCTATGCCATCTCGGCGTCATTCGTCGAGGACTACATGGGAGACGTCGACGGCGGGCTGTTCTTTGCCGGTTCGTGCCTGAGCGCGGCGGACACCGACCAAAGGTTCGGCAACACGCTCAGGGAAAAGGGCTTTGACGCCTACGTGGGGACGACGGGCGAGGTGCTCGTGCCCTATTCCAACACCGTGCTGAGCCACACGGCAGAGTACCTGGCAACGCTTACCGACCAGGGGCTGTACACCGACCTGAGAACGGCGCTCTCCGACGCTGAGCGCAGGACGCTCCTGGACGGGTCGTTCGTTACGAACATGTTGACCTATGGGGGACAGTTCACGATCGTCGGCGACGGGGACTTCCGCCTCGTCGATCCCGTCCTGTCCGTGCACGTCTCGACGAGCGCGGCGGACCGGCTCGATGACGTTGATATCTGGTGCCGGATGGTCGGGGACGACGGCGTGGGCGGGACCCCGGCGCGCTTCACCTATGCCGACCTGGTGAACGGCACGTTTGACCTGCCGATCAAGAAGCTGGGCTCCACCTACGAGATCGGCTTCGGGAAGGGCGCGACCACGCTCAAGGTGGTCACGGTCGACACGGGCGCGCTGACCTTCTCCGACAACGCGGCCTCGATGGACGTGGCGCTTGACGTCGCGAACCTGGACATCGTCGTGGAGGACGAGGACGGCGGCTTCGTCCCCGACGCGGAGATAGCGGTCACGCCGAAGGACGACGAGAACGGCGTTCTCGGGCTCACGCAGAGCGCCGCGCTCGCAAAGAACGCCGCGGGCGAGCAGGTCTATCGCATCCCCGTCTGCCCGGGGTCCTTCTCGATCGCCGCGTCGTCGGACGCGTTCGGCGAGGCCGAGCGCACCGTCGAGGTTTCCGGGGACACGACGGTTCGTTTCTCGCGTCGCAACGACCCGTCCGCCTATGCCGACGTCGTGCGGCAGTACGAGGACACCTACGGGACGTTCCGGGTCTATGACACCGCATACGGACAGACCTACACGGGCGTGTTCCTCCTGGACCTCGTTGACTTCGACCAGAACGGGACCGATGAGCTCGTCATCGGGTACTCCGTGCCCCACCCGCAGGGGATCGAGTACTGCGCCTGGCCGGCGCTTGACGTGTGGGAGCTGCGCGACGGCGTCCCCGAGCGCGCGTACGAAGGCGCCATGGTCCAGCAGAGCGACATCGGAAGGCACTGCTCCTACGTGAGCCTGGACGGGACGTGGTATCTCGTGACCGGCTGGGAGGGGTCCGACGTCGACCTCGACCTGCTCTCCCTGCGGGATGGCTCGTTCTCGACCGGCATGACGCTTCGCGCGGAGGAGCAGGGCTCGGGCGTGTACGTCTATGGGATGAGGTACTACCTCAACGACTCGGAGATCGGCGCGGACGAGTTCGGGCGGCTCCTTGACGAGGTCCATTCCGGGCGCACCTACAGCGGTTCGGTTTACGAGTCCGATTCCTACTCGGTCCAGGACATGGTGGACGCGCTCAACGCAACGAGGGCGGAGATCGGGCTCGACGCGGTGGACCCGGCGAGCTGAGCGGGACGTCATATCCGGGAGGCGTCCTCTCGGCGCGCCGCCCCTCGCCTATGAGCGCGGCAAGGGTGGCACAGCTCGCCGATCGCTCCGGCCGCGCACGCGGCCCCGGGGCACGCGCATGCCGACTCCGGATACGTACACTGGCTCCGGGTACGTACACTGGCTCCGGATACGTACACCGTTGCGCCGCCGCTTTTTCTCGCGCGTCAGAGAAACCCCAGGTCAGAGGCGTGTGCTCCAAAGTATCAACCTCTGAATTGTGTACGTACCCGGCGCGAGTGTACGCCGATACTGTTTAGTGGCCCGGGAGCCCGTTCCGGGCTATGATGCGCGGCGCGGGGCGGTGGCTCCGGAGTGTGCCGG
>NZ_CBIFYV010000022.1:0-13042 GCF_966187215.1 Thermophilibacter sp. | reverse complement strand
GTTGTGGTGACTGCGATTCTAGGGAACGGCCGCGCCCCTCCGGGCGCCGGCCGAGTCGCCGCCTACACCAAAATTCGGGACGCGTCCATCCGGCCGGGTTTGGCCGCTCACTTCGGCCCTTTTCTGCCACCGCGCCCGCAGTCTGCAACCCCGAGGCGTCGCGCAGCCCAGCGAAGGGAGGTTCCAAGGCCATCTCGCGACACCCGCCCGCCCCTCTCGCCAGCTCTGAACTGGGCAATCATTCACATGTCGGCCAACCAGCAGACAGCGAAATAGTTTTGGCGCCGACTTCATGGCTTACGGATATTAGTGAATACAGCACGGTTTCTAATCTATAACTGCTCAGAAAGAGTATTATGAGATCATCCGGATTCGAGTGGGATCAGAACAAGGCGGAGGCGAACCTCGCCAAACACGGAGTGAGCTTTCATGAGGCAACGCGTATCTGGCTCGATCCGAACTACTATCGCGTCAAGGTCGCGCACGAGCCCGAGGACCGGTGGCTCGTGGTCGGACGTGTCGCTCGGGGACGCTACCTCTCCGCAATCGTCACGTACCGCGGGGTCAACCCCGAACTCACCCGCATCATCTCTGCGCGACGCGCGACCAAGGCAGAAGTGAGGCGATACCATGGCTGACCGACCCACAAGCCAGCAGATCGACGAGCTGTTCGACGCCGGCGGGGAGGTGCTCCCCTACGCCGACGAGATGACCTTCGAGCGCCCCCGGCAGCCGCAGCGGCGGGTGAGCGTCGACATGAGCGCGCCGATGGTGGCACGCCTCGACGCCTACGCGAGTGAGTACGGTGTCACGCGCCAGTCGCTCGTGAAGATATGGCTTGCGGAGCGCCTCAACGACGAGGATGATCGCCGCGCCAGAAGGGCGACGTCGTAGCCCCTCCCCTGGCACCGCCCGCCCATCGGCACTGCGTGATAGCTCTCGACAAGATAGCGATACTCGTCGATGGCGAAGGTAGCCACTCATCATCAAGTCATAACTTACTAAGTTGCGACTTGATGTATCGAATGGGATTTCGCTCTGAGAAGAGATCGTGGGCCGCTCGTCCCCTGTAGCGATCGCGAAGATCCCGGGAGGCTAGGTTGCCAACGAACTCAACACGGCCGGGGGCTGGGCTGAAATCCGGGTCAACGTGCATGGTCTCCGCCGAACGGAACCATCCCGCCACACGGTAGACCTCCACCACCCGTCCGCCCACCACGGCGAGCGCCAGCCGAATGTCGCGCACGCGCTCCGAACTTGCTGCCCACTCGCCCCGGGTGCGCTCATAGAGCCGCTACTTGTTCCGCAGGGTCTCGCCATCCACATCCGAGAGCTTGATGAGCGGCGTGGGCTCGTCAAAATCCCGTTCGGTAAGCTCGCCCTCATGCTCTGGCTCACTCATGGCGAGCCTCCTTTCGAATACCCGGCACTGTGACCGGCCCAAGGGACCCCAAATCTGATTTGAATAAATCCGTTATAGCCGGCTCCTCACCACAACGAAGCGGAGCGCCCGCAAGCAGCGTCCCCCTACCGCACCTCGGCACCGAAGGGCCACAGGGTCAGCTTGGCCATCTTGAAGAGCTGCAGGCCAAACGGAATCCCGACGATGGTCACGCAGTAGAGCGCGCCCTCGGCCAGGTAGCACAGTGCGGACCACCAGCCGCCCAGGATCAGCCAGACCACGTTCGCCGCCACCGACGGCGCCCCGCCGCCGTAGACGATCTGCTTGCCGAACGGCGCCAGGGTCAGGCTCGCCATCTTGAAGGCCTGTCGGCCAATGGGAATCCCCACGATCGTGATGTGGCAGATCACGCCCAAGATGAGAAACCCGAGCGCCGTCACCCAGCCGCCCGTGAGGATCCAGATCAGATTGAACAGCACGCTCATGCAGCCCATAGTTGCCCTTCGTCAGACGAATCAGATGTGAGGAGTGTACCCACTCAAGTGGGATGCCCTAGCGCTGAGCAACGCTCGGCGCGCCGCTCGCCCGCACCCTACCCCACCCGCACGACGTCCCGGTACAGCAGACGGTGCCGCTCGTCGAGCTGCGCGTCTGCATGGTAGTGGCCGAAGTACCACTGCCGGAAGCTCAGACGATCCTCCAGTGTGTCAAACCACTCGTTGAGGCGGTCGCGCCCCTCGCGTCCGCCGACCACGCCCGCCGCGCCGAGCGCCGCGGGCAGCATGCGGCTCGAGCAGCAGTGCGAGACCACCACGTCCGCGTCCCAACCCGCCGCGTCCAGGTTCCTCTCGCCGCGCTCCAGCTCATCGGGGCTCGGCAGCTCCTCGGGAAACCAGCTCCAACCCTCCACGCGCCACTCCCGGTCGTGACTCGACGCGCCGCCCATCGCAAAGACGCGCAGGCCGCCCAGGTCGTAGACCTCCCCGCGCATGAGATGGACGATGCGCGGCCACTCGGGGTAGACCTGCACGCGCCCGCCCCAGCGCTCGCTCACGGGCAGGTCCGCCAGATACGGGAAGCACTCGTGGTTGCCGTCCACGAACAGCGTGGTCCACGGCCGCGCGCAGAGCCAGTCAAGCCAGTGGCGCTCGCGGTTGGAGCCGTCCCACGGCATGCCGAGGTCGCCGCAGACGATCATCAGGTCATCGCGCGTGAGGTCCCGCCCCTCGGGCCAGTTGCACCCCGAGAGCTTGCCGATGTCGATACCGCCGTGCACGTCCCCGGTGACCCAGACCGACACGCTTCCTCCTCGTTCGTCTCGTCTCACACGAGGATACGACAGGAGCCGCCGCGCATGGGTTACGTACAGGAGCATCGGGTACGTACAGTCGGCACGGTTACGTACACAGTTTCAAATCTAGTGACGAGAAGGACGAGGCGCTGAGCTGGGGTTTCTCGCTAAGCGCGGCGTTATCAAGTCTGAAAGTGTGTACGTAACCGGCTGGACTGCACGTAACCGGCGGGACCGTACGCCGCCGCGGACCCGACCCCGACAAAAAAGGGCTCTTCGGAACTTTTGGTGGGTAGCACATCGGCGCGACCGTGACCCCGACGCCGCCCGGCGGTACCATCTCACCGACGGACGGCGGGAGGTGCCCAAATGGATGCTCGGGCTGGGATGCTGGCGAGGCTCTTCGAGCACTCGATGGGCCTGGGGCCCGAGTGGCGGGTCGAGGACGTCTGGTTCGAGTCGCCCGAGTCCGGCGACGAGGAGCTGCACATCCGCGTGGGCAGGGCGCCCGGAGCCGCCGTGGCGTGCCCGGTGTGCGGGGCGCGCTGCGGCGTCTACGACGCGCGCGAGCGCACCTGGCGCCACCTCGACATCTGGCAGTTCCGCACCGTCGTGCACTGCCGGGTGCCCCGCGCCGACTGCCCAGAGCACGGCCCCAGGACCGTCCGCATGCCCTGGGAGGTGCGCCCGAACTCCCACTTCACCGCCCTCTTCGAGGCGCAGGTCCTCCTGATGGCGATGTCCGGGATGACCGTGACGGCGATATCGGGGCAGGTGCGCGAGTCCGACTCGCGCGTCTGGGCCATGCTCGGCCGCGCGGTCGGCGAGGCGAGGGCGGGCGCCGACTACTCGGGCGTGACGAGGGTCGGCATCGACGACACGGCGCGCGCCCGCGGCCAGCGCTACATATCCGTGATGGCCGACGTCGACGGCCGGCGCGTGGTCGCGGTCACCGAGGGCAGGGACCGCGGCGCGCCCGGCAGGCTCTGCGACCAGCTCGAGGCGCGGGGCGGCGACAGGTCCGCGGTCACCGAGGTGACGCGCGACATGGCGAGCGCCTACTCGCTGGGCTGCGCCGACGCCATGCCGGGCGCCGCCCAGACCGTGGACCGCTTCCACGTCATGCAGCTCCTCACCCGGGCCCTCGACAGGACCAGGAACGCCGAGGCGAAGAGCTGCGAGGAGAAGCGGCGCCTGCTCAGGGGGACCAAGTACGTCTGGCTCAAGCGCCCCGAGAACCTCACCGCGCGGCAGGCGGAGAGGAGGGCCTCGCTCGCCTCCGAGCACCTGCTCACCGCCCGGGCGTGCGCGATGGTGGAGGCGGTGCGCGCGGTCTACTCGTGCGGGACCAGGGAGGAGGCCGCCGCCGAGCTCGACCGGGCCATCTCCTGGATCATGCACTCCAACGTGCCCCTGATGAAGGCGGCGGCGCGGACGATACGCGGCGAGCGGGAGGGCGTCCTCAACTGGTTCTCCGCGAGGTCCTCGAACGGCTTCCTGGAGGGCGTGAACTCGGTCGTCCAGTCGCTCAAGAGGGCGTCCAGGGGGTTCAGGAACGTCGGCTACTTCACCACGATGATATTCCTCAGGCTGGGGAGGCTGGACTTCTCGGCCCAGCTGGCGTCAGCGCGTGCTACCCACTAGAAACCTCGAAGAGCCAACAAAAAGTGGTCCCAGATTGCTGGAGAGATTCTCGGAATAGCTCCCGAAGAAGTGAAGGGACGTATCGTCCACAAGTTATCTCTTCGCGAGGAACAAGGTGAGAAGGATCCCTACACTGGAGAGGCCATAGATCTAGAGCGTCTCGTACGAGACGACCGCTACTGTGAGATTGATCATGTTCTCCCCTATTCGCGGACCTGCGACGACAGCCGCTCGAACAAGGTGCTCGTCCTAGCCAAAAGCAATCAGAATAAGCGTGAGCGCACCCCCTACGAATGGATGACCTCAGGTGAGCCGGGCGCTCCCAACTGGGAAGAATTCAAAGCCCACACTTACGAGCTAGTCAAGGACCGGCGCAAGCTAAGCCGCCTCCTTAATACCAATCTAGACAAAGGCGCAGAGCAGGAGTTCATCAACAGAAATCTCAATGATGACCGCTACATGTCCGTCGCCGTAAAGAACTATCTCGAAGACTCGCTCATCTTCCCTGAAGACGGACGAAAAAGACACGTGAGCGCTGTGGCCGGTGGCGCTACCGGCAATCTCCGCTGGGTATGGGGTCTCAACTTCGGCGAACACGGCAGCAAGGACCGCTCTGACGACCGCCATCACGCGGTAGATGCGGCTATCATTGCCGCTTGTTCCGATAGCACGGTGAAAAAAGTTGCCGAGGCAAGCTCGAAGGGACGGGAGACATTCAAGCACCTTCGCCAAAACCGTCTTGCCGACACCCAACCCTGGCCAACGTTTGCTGAAGACGTCATCGCCTACAGAGAGCGCATCATTCCCACGCGCATGGTCAACCATGGCGTCACGGGACGCGTCTTCGAGGATACGCTCTATCACTTGGACGGCTTCACCAATGATAAGGGCAGATATCCCCTTGTCCGTGCAAATGGCAAGACCGCTAAGAAAGGTAACGTTGTCGGCTATCCTGACGGATCCGCCAGGCTCATCGATGGGATGGCCTTCCTAAGGCTTTGGCTGGACAAGTCTGCGAAGGGTCATAAAGGAGCCATGGGCAAGTGGTATGCAGAACCCGTGTACTATGCCGACATCCCAGCAATCAGAAATGGCACATATGTCCCACGAGCCTGCAAGATTCATGTCGCTCGCGTGAACTGGGAGCCTGTCCCCGCTTCAGCACTCGAATCCAAACCCATTGTGCTCTTCAGAGGAGATGTACTCGTTGTCGACGGGCATATTGGAAGGTACTGGTCGATCAACATCAGCGCATGTCGTCTTGCGATACGAAACATCCTCGGAGAAGAGTGGGTTGGACCAGGATATCCAGTCACCCCCAATGCCTGGGATTCCAATACCTCGGTTTCCGTGCTGCACGAGGATTGCTTAGGTCACTGCTACGAACACTTTGTGTTTGATTCGGATTCGTCAACAATACGGCCGGTCTAATGATCGAGCACCCGCTAAAACGCAAGAGTCATCTGTGCTCCAGGGTCTACACACCTATCTCGCGAGGTCCGCGTGTCAACAAGGACCTCGCGAGATTCATACTGCTTTTCGGTAAGCGTGAGGACAGTCACTGCTCCGGCATGCGGCAGGTTCTCCTTAAGTCGCCTCAGATGCGCGTCGGCGCCTTCCCTTGAGAGGAGAACGCGCGAGTAGACGCTGAACTGTTCCATGTGATAGCCATCTTTGATGAGAAATTTCCGAAACTCGGCATACGACCTACGCTCCTTCTTGCTGCCAGTCGGAAGATCAAACAATACAAGCATCCTCATAACTCTCATCAGAGCTCCTCACTCTATGAACGTCCTCCCCAAAGGAATGACGCTGGGTAACTCAAGCAGAGCAGCGTCTCTCTGCTTAACCGCAGCCTTCAATGAATGCAGTTCTTCCTCAATAGCCGCTTGTACGGAGACCAGACCCATCGGAGTGCTCACGACGATCTCAAAAACCGATGCAAGCTTGCGCTTTACTTCAGGGGTCAGCTTTCCGCCTAGTCTCTTCTGAACAACGAGCAAATCAACGACCGGCCTAAAGGGCTCGATGAGGTCATCGACTAAATTGAACGCATTGAGATTGTTCGCGTGATGAATCCCACGCGACACCAGCCAGCCCCCGCTTACTGCTGTTCTGCCGATGCCTGCGCGAAGCACGGTATAACCATAGTCAAGTGCCGGGCTATACGGACCCGCCCTTCGACCGCCCCGAGGAAGCAAGCGCTTAAAATACGCACTCGCTGCAACGGACTCTCTGTTTGATGTATCTCCAGACAAGACGTCTTTAGCAATGTTCCTCACGACGGAGCCATCAACACCAAGAAGGTCAAGGACCTTGCCTTGATTGCCAATCTTTGCTCTCACGATTCTCTGCCACAAACGCTTTTTCAGTGGCTTAGATATTGCAAGTTGATCATCAACGATTGCTGCATGACGAGAATGGGCTCCAATGGGGAGAAGCAGCCCGTTGGGCATATGGTCATCACCGCAGAACATAACGCCAATCCCGGCATCTACAAGGCGAGACAAAGCTGCTGCAGTTATGCGCACTTGATGTGATTCAACGATTACCACCCAAATGTCCTCTAGCGGAATCAGGCCTTTTTGTTTGCCGTCCTGGCTGATTGAAAGGGAGCCAGACTTCACCGCCAGTGACGCGGGGTTCTGTATACAGATTGTCCTCTTTGGCACGAGCGCACCACTCCCCAGTATTCGCTATACTGAATGCGTCTAGTCTTAGGATTTGTATCAACTGGGGAGTTGGAAGGAATCAACGGCTAGACAAGGGAATCACGTTTCCGTGATTACCCGCAAGGTAAGCCCACCGATGCTCTGGACATCGGTGGGCGATCCTTTTTTCCGTAGACGGTTTTCAGAAATTGGTGGGCGGATGCCTCTTCGACAACCCTGGTCAACTAGTTTTTCAATGCATAAGGCCGAGAAAGCCCCTGGTTACAGGGGCTTTCTCGGCCTTGGTATTGTACCAACTGGGGAATTGGAAGGCCGGCAAGACTGGATTACAACCGTTGAGGGCGCGTAGCCGATTGTACCAACTGGGGAATTGGAAGGCCGGCAAGACAGGCGGTTGGAAGAGGTCAACCGGCACTGCATTGTACCAACTGGGGAATTGGAAGGCCGGCAAGACTAGTACTCGGATGCCTCCTCTGGGTCTGAGATTGTACCAACTGGGGAATTGGAAGGCCGGCAAGACTAGACCACGACACCAAGAGCAAGCAGCGCAATTGTACCAACTGGGGAATTGGAAGGCCGGTAAGACACGTGGACGCGGTTGTCGGGGTCGCCCTGCATTGTACCAACTGGGGAATTGGAAGGCCAGCAAGACCAGGACAAGAAGGACATCGCCTATCAGGTGATTGTACCAACTGGGAAATTGGAAGATCGCCAAGATGGAGCGGTCGCCCGCGCCCTCACGCAAGGCCGATGCCGCCGAGCCAGCCCCAACGCGGCGCGCTCGCCACGCCGTACGAGGAGAGCCACAGCTCGAGGGGCGCGCGGCGCACGCGGGCGTCCACGCAGTCCATGACCTCGCCGTCGCCCACGTAGATGCCCACGTGTCCGTGGTCCCAGCCGCCGGGGCCGTAGGGCGCGCGCCCCACGGCGCAGATCATGCCCACGAGCAGGTCACCCGTGTCGTCAAGATGGCAGAACCCCTCGTAGAGCCCGCGCGCGTCACCGCTCACGTAGCCCACGCCCAGCCTGGAGAACGCGCGCTCGACCCACGCCGCGCACTGGTCGGCGCCCATCGCGGCGGTCCCGGCGGCGCACGCCACCAGCCGTCGCTGCAGCGCGCCCGCGTCCATGAGGCCCTGCGGCGCGCGGCCGACCGGGACGGGACGCCACGCGGGCTGGCCGTAGACGGTGGTGACGCCGTCGGGGGCGAGAAGCCCGCGCGCGTCCAGCGCCGCGAGCAGCCGCCCGCGCATGTCGTCCCTCTCGCCCACGAGCCCTCCGTCCGCGTCCCCGTCCCCGCCATTGTCGCCGACCCTCGGGCGCCGCACGCCCAAAACACGGAAACGGCGCCTGCCCTCGCGACCCGCCCGCGCGGGCCGTATACTAAGGGATGGCTCACACTACCGGCACGCGGCGCCCATCCCGGGCGCCTGCCAAAGGGAAGGGACCCCTCATGAGCGAGAAGATCGAGCCCAAGGACACCTGCGTACTCGTCACCGGCGGCGCCGGCTTCATCGGCAGCCACACCGTGGTCGAGCTCCTCCAGAACGGCTACCAGGTCGTCATCGTGGACGACCTCTCCAACGCCTCCGCCAAGGTCGTGGACCGCATCAAGACCATCGTCGGCGACGACGCCGCGGCCAACCTCACCTTCTACGAGGCCGACGTCAACGACCGCGCGGCCCTCACCAAGATCTTCGACGCGCACCGCATCGACCGCGTGATCCACTTCGCCGGCTTCAAGGCCGTGGGCGAGTCCGTGACCAAGCCCATCGAGTACTACTCCAACAACCTCGGCAACACGCTCACGCTCGTGGACGTCATGCGCGAGCACGGCTGCAAGTCCATCATCTTCTCCAGCTCGGCCACCGTCTACGGCGACCCGGACAGCCTCCCGCTCACCGAGGAGAGCCCCAAGAAGCCGGCCACCAACCCCTACGGCTGGACCAAGTGGATGATCGAGCAGATCCTCACCGACCTCCACACCGCCGACCCGGAGTGGAACGTCGTGCTGCTGCGCTACTTCAACCCGATCGGCGCCCACCCCTCGGGACTCATGGGCGAGGACCCCAAGGGCATCCCCAACAACCTGGTGCCCTACGTCGCGCAGACCGCCATCGGCAAGCGCGACGCCGTCCACGTCTTCGGCAACGACTACGACACGCCCGACGGCACCGGCGTGCGCGACTACATCCACGTCTGCGACCTGGCCTCCGGCCACGCCGCCGCGCTCGCGTGGATGAACGGCCGCACCGGCGTGGAGATCTTCAACCTCGGCACCGGCACGGGCACCTCGGTGCTCCAGATCATCGCGGCGTTCTCCAAGGCCTGCGGCCACGAAATCCCTTACGTCATCGAGCCGCGCCGTGCCGGCGACGTCACGGCCAACTACGCCGACTGCTCCAAGGCCAAGCGCGAGATGGGCTGGGAGGCCAAGTACGACATCGACGACATGTGCCGCGACTCCTGGAACTGGCAGTCCCACAACCCCAACGGCTACGAGGGCTAGACGCCGAGAAGGGCCGAGAAGGAATGACCACGAGCTTCGTCGACTACCTGCGCGCGCGGCTGCCCCTCGTGGAGGCCGCGCTCGAGCGCGCCGCCGCCCGTCCGCTCACGGATGACGCGCGCGCGGCGTCCGACCTCGACCGCTACCTCTACGACCCCATCGCGCGCTTCACCGCCTCGGGCGGCAAGCGCGTGCGGCCCGTGCTCGCCCTGCTCGGCGCCGAGGCCGTGGGCGGCCGCGCCGAGGACGCCCTCTCGTGCGCCGTGGCCGTGGAGCTCTTCCAGAGCGCGGCCCTCGTCCACGACGACATCGCCGACGAGGGCGAGCTGCGCCGCGGTGAGCCCTGCCTGCACCGCACCATCGGCACGGGCCTGGCGATAAACGCCGGCGACCTGGCGCTCACCCAGGTGGTCGAGGCTCTTCTCGCCGACGACGCACTGGACGACGGGCGGCGCCTGCGCGCAATCGGCGAGGTCATCCGCATGGAGCGCCACACCCTCGAGGGCCAGGCACTCGACCTGGGCTGGGTGCGCGACGCGCGCTGGGACCTCACGCCGGACGACTACCTCTACATGGTGACGAGCAAGACCGCGTGGTACTCGGCAGCCGTGCCGCTGCGCGTGGGCGCGCTCGTGGGCGGCGGCACCGAGGAGGCCGCGAGCGGGCTCGAGGAGGTGGGCCTCGCCGCGGGCGTGGCCTTCCAGCTCCAGGACGACCTGCTCAACCTCGTGGGTGACGCCGAGGCCCAGGGCAAGGACCTGCGCTCCGACGTCACCGAGGGCAAGCGCACGCTCGCAGTGGTCTGGGCGCTCGCGCACCTCGGCGAGGCGGACCGCGCGGAGCTCGTGGGGCTGCTCGGCAGCCGAACCACCGATGCCGCAGAGCTCGCTCGGGCCGTGGAGCTCATCGAGCGCGGCGGCGGCATCGAGCGCTGCCGCCAGCTCGCGGCCGAGCGCGCCCGGCAGGCCCGCGGCGGCGCGCGGGAGCTCGCGCGCGACGGTCAGATTACGGTTGAGGCCGGCGAGCTGCTCGCCTCTATGGCAGACTTCTTCGTGGAGCGCGCCGGCTAGGGCCGGCGGACGCCGCGAGACGGGGGAAAGATGGAAGCTATTCGCGAGGGCGCGGCGGGAGCCGCCGTCGAGGACATCCAGGAGCGGCTTGGCTCGCTCGGATACGCGATAGACGAAAGCGAGGTCGAGGAGCACGCCTTCGGCCGCTCGACGGCCACCGCCGTGGCGCGCTTCAGGCTCGACCACGGCCTCCCGCTCGGCGACGAGGTCGACGCCGCCACGTGGTCGGTGCTCGTGGACGAGGGCTACCAGCTCGGCGACCGCACGCTCTACCTGCGCCTCCCCAACTTCCACGGCAACGACGTCCGCCAGCTGCAGGAGCGCCTCAACGTGCTCGGCTTCTCGTGCGGAGAGGTGGACGGCGTCTACGGCGTCCACACCGAGGCGGCCGTCAAGCTCTTCCAGGAGAGCACCGGCGCGCTCGCTGACGGCATGGCCTTCCCCGACACCTTCGACGCCATCGAGCGCCTGCGCCACGTCTGGGCCGGCAAGCCCGCCGACGGCCCGCACCCGCAGGGCTCGATGGGCTTCGCTCGCGCCGCGAGCGTGCTCGAGGACGCGGGGCTCGCCATCACCGCCGACGACCCCATCTCGCGCAACGTGGCCGGCCGCATCTGGAACCTCGCGCACGCCACCGTGGAGGACTGCGCCCTCGAGCTCGTGGACTCGCCTTCTGCCACCAGCGCCGGCACGCGCGTGCTCATCGTGCTCTCTACCGAGCGCCTCCCCGACAACGTCGCCACCGGCATGGGCAACCTCGAGCTCGACGACATCGACTCGCTGCCCCTGCGGCTGCGCACCGCCATCCAGAGCTCCGGCACCGAGCCGCGCGCCGTGCGCATCGAGCTGCCCGTGGGCGCGTCGCCCTTCACCACGGGCGACGCGCAGACCTTCGCCGTGCTCCTGCTCGACGCGATCTGCGCCGCCTTCGACCGCCTGGAGCTGTAGGACCGGACCGGCGCGTCCTTCTCGCTGGCCTTCGCGTCCTTCTCGCCTGCCCTCGCTTGTATCGAGTGCGCGCTATTCGGAGTTTTATCTGGCTCACTTTGCTGTGAGCGGTGGTGTATCCGCAGGTGAGCGGTATGAAAATCAAACTCGTTTTGAAAACTCGGTCGGAATTGCGCGCACTCGACGAGAAGGGGGACATAAAGGTCGAGAAGGACCCGCCGCTGACCGTTAGGAGCCGCCATGTTCAGCCCGTTTCGAGACGCCGGCGGCGCCCCCAAGGGCCTCGCCGAGGTGACGTGGGACGACCTCGCCCAGCTCCGCGACTACGACGAGGGCTTCGTCCTCGAGTTCAAGGTCGCCTACACCCCCTCGGTGCGGCGCAAGATCCCCAAGATCGTCGCCTCCTTCGCCAACTCGCGCGGCGGATGGCTCGTGATCGGCGTCTCCGACGACGACCACTCCGTGCGCCCCGTCCCCCGCCCCCAGGCCGACTTCGGGCAGATCATCGGCGAGCTCTGCCGCCGGCACGTCTCCCCGGCGCCGCCCTTTGACGTGCGCTTCCTCGCCGATCCCGCCGACGAGCGCCAGGGCGTGGTCATCGTGCGCGTCGAGGAGGGGGACTTCCCGCCCTACATCGCCGACGGCGTCGTCGAGATCCGCGAGGGATCGACCTCCGGGCCCGCCACGGGCGCCGCGATGGTGGAGCTCTACGGCAAGGCCACCGGGCGTCGGCGCGAGATCGCGGCGTTCTGCAACCGCACCGTCTTCTACCCCGACCGAGGGGCGGACGGGGGTCCGCTCCCCCTCTTCGACCTCTACCTCTATCGCATGGGCGGCGCACGCGACGAGGCCCCCTCGCGCGAGGAGGTGGCGACCCACGTGGGGGCGATGGGCGCGGCCTTCGGGCGACGCGGCGTCAGCTGCCACGTCCAGCACGCGCACGACTCCCTCATCCTGCGCGCCGACCTGCCCGCGGGCCCGCACGACGCCCGCTCTGCGCTGGAGCTCTTTGGCGACGAGTCGATGAAGCTCACGGTCCCCGCCGTCCTTCTCGGCCCCGACGCGCGCGAGAAGGCCCTGGCGCGGATGCGCTCGATGGGGCGCTTCGCGGTGGACGAGACGCGCCTGATCGACGCCCGCGCCACCCTGCGGCGCGTCTCCCGCATGGCGGCGCTGCTCGACGGCTACGTGCGCGAGCGGGGCATCGGCTGGCGCGAGTACGCCGTGGCCTACGAGCTCGAGAACATGGCCGGCGTCGTGCTCTGGAGCGACCAGGAGGTCTACCTCGACTACGTGCGCGACCGCGGCGTGCTCAGCTGCGGGACCACCGACTGCCGCAGCCGCGTGCGCTACCTCGACGACGGCGCGCACGACTCGTTCCGCGCGCGCCAGTTCGCGGGCAGCCACTTCTTCGAGGCGTGCGGGCTGCCCCTGGGCTCGCGCGACCCGCGCGACAACGAGCTCGTGGACGCGCTGCTCAGTACCACGCACGGTTGACAGGGCGTG